>JBBQNU010000025.1:0-25628 GCA_038330285.1 Hyphomicrobiales bacterium
CCATGGAGAAGACGCGGCGCGCCGTCGGATAGCCTGGCTCTTCCATCCAGATTTTATCGCCCCGCTCCAGCACCGCGCGATTGATCAGATCAAAGGCATCCATGCCGCCCGCGGTCATGATCAACTCGGAGGCCTCGCAGGAAATGCCGCGCCATTCATAGAGGTGGCGGGCAATGGCCTCGCGCAGCGGCAGCCAGCCGAAGGCGTCGTTGTGTTCCAGCATGGCAATGGGCGGATTGCGCCAGAAGCGGCCCAAAAGTCTCCCCCATTCGTCATGGGGGAAATGCTCCCAGTCGACGAGGCCGGAGCGGAAAGGCTTTGCCGGTTCGCGGCCCTTCTCGCGATGGGGCCTGCCCATGCTCAGGCGCGCGGGGGAAGAGTTCAAAAGCGCTTCGGGCAATTCGGCGGCAACGCGCGTGCCCGAACCTTTGCGGGCTTCGATGTAGCCCTCGCTCAAAAGCTGTTCATAGGCCTCCACCACGGTGGCGCGGGCCACCTTCAGGTCCTCGGCCATGCTGCGCGTGGACGGCAGCTTGGCCTGGGGGCGCAAGCGTCCGCTCAGCACAAATTCCCGGATTTGCCGGGCAATTTGCGACTGGATGGCTTCGCTGTCGGCCCTATCGATGCCGATTTCGCTGGTGGCCGGAGGTAAAAGTGGTCTGTTCATTAGTGGCTATCTTGGTTCTTTCAAGCAGACCATATAGACAGCATAGAGGGCCTGCAATCAAGAGGACCTCCTAATGACCGCAGCCCCCAGCGAAAGAACCCGCGTCAAGCGCCTGAACAAGCGGGCGAAGTATGACAAGGAGACCGTGCATGGCATTCTGGATGCCATGCCCATTTGCTCGGTGGGCTACGTGTTCAAGGGCACACCCTATGTGACGCCCACCCTGCAATGGCGCGAAGGCGACCACATCTACTGGCATGGTTCATCGGCCAGCCGCATGCTGGAGACCTGCGTCGATGCGGATGTCTGTGTCACCGTCACGATGATCGACGGGATGGTGATGGCGCGCGCGGCATTCCATCACAGCTGCAACTACCGCTCGGTGATGGTGATGGGCAAGGCCTACATCATCAGGGATCCCGCCGAAAAGGAACAGCGCCTGAAAGCCTTCACCGAGAAACTGTTTCCCGGCCGCTGGGATATTTTGCGGCCGGTCACGGCAAAGGAATTGAAGGCCACGATGATGCTCGGCCTGTCGCTGGACGAGGCCTCCGCCAAGGTGCGCACCGGCCCGCCGGGTGACGATGAGGAAGATTATGCGCTGCCGATCTGGGCCGGGCTCATTCCGGTACGCACGGAGATTCTGGCGCCCACGCCGGATGCGCGAAACCTGCCTGGTCTTTCACCACCCGGTCATGTGACGGGTTTCAAGATGTGCTAACCAAGCCTGCGTTCACTTTGCAGCAGGTTTTTTCCGGCGCAATGCTCCCATGATGAGGCCGATGGTGGGAATAAGCAGCCGGGCGGCGTTGCTTTCTCCGGCAAAGGCGCCCAGGCCCTGGCCGCTGTGGAAATCTTCTTCAAGGGCGGTGCCAGCCGCCTTGCGCAAATCCTCGGCCATGGCAAGTTCCGGCCCCGGCTTGGCAGAAGCGGCAATCAGCAACACCGGGATGGCGAGAGCGAAATTGACCAGACCGAGCGCCAGCGGCGTCCACACGGGACCCCAGGCGGATACCAGATAGTTGAACAGCGCTATATTGATGAAGACCAGGCCCAGCAGGGAAACTGCCACGGCCAGCACGGACAATACCAGCTTGCGGACCAGCAGCCGCAAGCGGATTTCCGCGACGAGCCCTTCGGCGCGGGCATAGAGCCTGGCGTTCCGGGCAAGAGATTGCAGATTCATCTTGGACTCCTCACTTTGCGGTCAACCGGCCGATGACAATACCTAGGGCCAGCGCCCCGGCAATGGTGGCCACCGGATGCTGGCTCACGCTCTCCTCGGCTTCTTCAAAAAGCGCATGCACCATTCGGTTCAGCTCGGCGATCTGGCCCTCGAAGCCTTCGATCTCCTTGGTGGCCACGGCAACAGCCTCCTTTGCCTTGCCGGAAAGCTGGTCCACGCCGCGGTCGCGCAGGCTTTCGAATTCGCGCCGCAGTTCATCAAGTTCTTTTCGCAGGTTTTGAGTCGCAGCCATCGGACCCCTTCAGAGGTTAAATTCAAATGCCCCGAATAAGATGCTAGCTATGCGTCATTGGGCTGGCATTGATCCCAATCAATGAATTCACAACGTTCCCACGCTACCAAACCCCGGTCCCGCGATGTAACGGCTTGCCGGATTGGCCAAGCTGCCGCAGACTGGATTGATGACAGGGCTTTTTTCAGGAATGCGGAATGGTTGAAGGGCAATCCAAAGGCCGTCCGAGCTTCAGCAACGTGCTGCTCGCCGCCGGGATATTTCTCGGCCTTGTGCTGTGTTATTTCATCGCCCTTCCGTTTCTGCCGGCGCTTGTCTGGTCGTTCACCCTTGCGGTGCTATTCGTGCCGCTTGACGCGAATATCCGGAAAAGATTGAGCTCGCCTGGACTCTCTGCCGGGGCCACCACTGCGATTGTGGCTGTCATCGTGGTGGTTCCCGCCATCGTCGTGATCGGGACCCTGCTCAACGAGACGGTGAAGAGCGCGCCGCTCATAACCGCGATGGCCAACTCCGCCACTTGGACGCGGGTGACCGCCGACCACCCATGGCTGGCCCCCGCGACGAACTGGCTCAACGCGCGGCTGAATATCCATGAGCTGATTCAGTCAGCGACATCGTGGCTTGCCGGATGGAGCGGCAGCTTCGTGCAGGGCTCGATTGCGGGCCTGGTGAGCCTGCTGCTGACGTTTTATTTTCTCTTCTACCTTCTCCGCGACCGGAGCAGCGCAGTCGCCACGGTGACCACCATGCTGCCGCTTTCGGCGTCCGAATTCTCCCTGCTGGCCCACCGGATCGTCAACACGGTATTCGCCTCGGTTTATGGCACGGCGACTGTCGCCACGCTGCAAGGCGGGCTCGGGGGCCTCATGTTCTGGTGGCTCGACTTGCCTGCCCCCCTGTTTTGGGGCGTTGTGATGGGACTGCTTGCCGTCGTGCCTTTCCTGGGTGCCTTCGTGATCTGGGGCCCGACCGCCATTGTGCTTGCTCTTTCAGGTGAATTCGTAGCGGCCATTCAGCTCACCGTGTGGGGGGTTGTCGTGGTCGGACTTGTCGACAATGTTCTCTATCCCATTCTGGTGGGCAAGCGGCTCATGTTGCACACGGTGCCGTCATTCATCGCGGTCGCTGGAGGATTGCTGCTGTTCGGGCCCCATGGCATCGTGCTTGGCCCGGTCATCGTGGCGGGCAGCCAGACCCTGCTGGAAATCTGGCGGAAAAGGGCAATCGCGGGCTGACGGGGCGAGGTTCCATTGCGAGCGGCGGCAGGACCTCCTCTGGCAAAGTACTGGCGTATCGGGCTTTCGTGGTCTCCATCATACCTCATTGTCGCCAAAGATGCAGACTAGGAGTAAATGAAGTGCAGGCGGAGGCACATCACATGATCATGATTGCACACCGGACCGTTGTTTTCATTGCGTCAGCTTTATCCGCCCTGGCGATAGGGTTTGGCAGCGCCGGCGCGGATTCCGGCGACAGGATTGAAACCTCCTATGAAGTCAATGTTGGCGGCTTGACGGTGCTCGACATAAATTACAGTTCTGAAATCACGGCCACAGGCTACCGCTCCCACGCCTCAATCGAGACCCGGGGCATGGCCACATTTCTTTCCGATTACAGCATGAAGATGGCGGCATCCGGCGCGCTGGCAGGCGGCCAGTCGAGCCCGGTGCAATACAGGTCCCGCCGCGCGAAGAATGACAAGGAAAAAACGGTCGACCTCAATTGGTCGCAAGGAGTTCTGTTGGTGGCTGACCGGCAAGCGGCAAAGAACCGCGAGATCCAGGCGGAAATAGACAAGGCTCTCACGCCTGACGTGACCGATCCATTGACCGCCATTCTGCGGATGGGCACTTCGCCGGGGGAAAATCCATGCACGGCGGCATACCGGATTTTTGACGGAAAGGAAGTCTTTGAACTGCGTTTCCGGTTTAAAGGCGAAACCGTGCTGGACGGCAAATTCCCGGGCGCCTATCAGGGCATGGCTTATGAATGCCGGGCAAGCTACGTGCCGATCGCCGGACGCTATGCGACGAAGTTCAGAAAGCGCAAGGATAGCCCGCCGACATATGCCGTCTGGCTTGCGCCAATCGGCACGGACGCTTCCGGAGGGGCGCGGCTTGTTCCCATCCGTGCAACGGGGCGTCTCGATGGATTTAATTTTGAGGCTTATGCCAGCCGCGTCAAGGTTGATGGCCGCCCGTTCAAAACTGTTTCAGCTACTGGAAACTGACGCAGGTTAGAACCTTACGCGGATGCCGGCGCTGAGGAAAGTTGAGCCGCTGACAACTCCATCAAACAGGCCGAATACGCCAGAGCGATGATGAAGCCTGAGCACCAATTCCAGGTTCTTGTTCTCGGGGTTTGCGAAGGTGAATTCAGGTCCAAGGTAGTGCAGGAATTCCCACGCCTTGCCCTTATCGTCGCGCCACTGCTCGAAGTCTGAAATATCTGTCAGCAAACTAACGCCGGTGTTGACGCCTATGGTCGTATAAACCGTGTCATTCCATGGCAAACCGTCATAGCGCAGATAGAGCGCTGCCCAGGCTTCGCCGAGGCTCTCGTCGCCAAACCGGAATGACGTGCCTGCTTCAGTTTCCACAGTTAATTCGTCCCCGATGCTGCCGAGACCAATATCGCCGGCCAGTTCGCTTACAGTCCCCAATCGGTGTGAGTAGCTGGCACCGAGTACCCCGATTTCATTCAGCTCCCCGGTCCAAGGCGAATAGAGAATCTGCGTGAAGTTTGTCTCGGTTGCCACACCACCAAATACCATAACCGCATCATCGGCCCCCCTGGACCCGGCCGATGCCGGAGCCGCGAGCCACAGGGCCGCCAGAATGGCCGAAACCATTTTGGATGCGGGCTGGCAAATCAAATGCTGCAATACGATCCCCAATTCAAACCGCACCTCTGTGATTCAACCCCACTGTTGGGGGTAACATGCCTCTTGAGAGGTGTCCAGCAGACAGGACTGGG
This sequence comes from Hyphomicrobiales bacterium, assembly GCA_038330285.1. Classification (GTDB taxonomy): domain Bacteria; phylum Pseudomonadota; class Alphaproteobacteria; order Rhizobiales; family Aestuariivirgaceae; genus Aestuariivirga. Next base: position 5,125 of record JBBQNU010000025.1, read on the forward strand.
GCGTTCAGGATGGGCCGCGATGGTGTCCATCTTGCCACACACCTGCCCACAGCACATACTCCCTTGAGCACCTGAGGAGCAGTCATGGGCACGAAGATTTCATTTTCCCGGGCGGACGGAAAACCGGCCACCGGCTATCTGGCGAAAGCTGCCAAGGCCCATGCGCCGGGCGTTGTCGTCATCCAGGAATGGTGGGGACTGCAGGACCAGATCCGGGGCATCTGCGACCGGCTGGCGCTTGCCGGATATGAGGCGCTGGCGCCCGATCTCTATGCCGGAACCGTGGTTCCCTACCACGACCGGGAAGCGGCGGCGCACGAAATGAATTCACTCAATTTTGCCGAGGCTACGGACCAAGTGGTGCGCGGGGCCGCGCAGTACCTGGCCAAGACCGGCATCAAGGTGGGGATTACCGGGTTCTGCATGGGCGGCGCTGTTGCCATTCTGGCGGCCTGCCGCGTGCCGGAAGTCAGCGCCGCCGTCGTCTTCTACGGCCTGCCGCCGGAGACGGCCTTCAAGCCCTCCGACATCAAGGTGCCGCTTGAGTGCCACTACGCCAATATCGATGACCACATCACGCCGAAGAGGGTCGATGCCTTTGCGGACGCGCTCAAGGCGGCAAAGCGGAAATTCAAATTCTACCGCTATGAGGCCGACCATGGCTTCATGAATGAGCAGCGCGACGTGCACGAGCGCAAGGCTGCGGAGCTCGGCTGGCAGCGCATGCTGGCTTTCTGGAAGAAACATTTGTGACGATGTTCAATCCGCGCAGGGCTCAACATCCTTCACTTCCACCGTGGCGATCTGTCCCTTGGGATTGAAATGGATGGTCTCAACCCCCTGGCGAGTAACTTTTCTGCCCGAAGATTTTGTCGTCGCGTGAAGCCGCCAGTGGGTGCGCACGGAATTGGGGCCGGCAATTTCAATGCTGTCGTTGGTTGAGACCTGGTCACTGAATTCGTGAAAATAGGCTTTCATCGCCTCGATGATGGCGGGGCGGCCATAAAGCCCGCCGATGCCAGATGAATGATACTCGGCGTCTTCGGCAAATAACTTCTCAAGGGCGGCATAGTCGAAATGGCTCAATGCGGCGTAGTAGCGTTCGGCCTGTTTCAATAAATCCTTGCTCATCGGCTTACTCCGCTAACGCCCCCATGATGCGCACCCAGCTTCGAACTCCCCGGTGAAAACTCGACAGGTTGTATTTTTCATTGGGTGAGTGGATGGCATCGTCGTTGAGGCCAAAGCCCACCAGAACGCTGTCCATGCCCAGAATATCCTTGAAGCTCCGCACAATGGGAATGGAACCGCCGGAGCCCATCAGCACCGGCGCCCGGTTGAATTCGGCTTTCAAGGCGGCGGCCGATTTTTGGATGAAGGCGTTGTTTTCGCTGATCTCGGAGGCGGGTGCTCCGCCACCCGTGCCGGAAAAAGTCACCTTGCAATCCTTAGGCAGCAGGTCCTTCACGAATTTCTGGAAAGCCTTCAAAATCTTATCGGGATTTTGTTGGCCTACCAGCCGGAAGGTGAGCTTGGCATGGGCCTTGGAGGGGAGGACGGTTTTGCCGCCAACGCCGGTATAGCCGCCCCAGATGCCATTCACTTCCGCCGTGGGCCGGGCCCAGATCTGTTCGAGAACCGATTTGCCCTTTTCGCCGGCGGGAACCGCAAGCCCCACATCGTTCAAGAATTTCTTCTCGGAGTATTTGAGGGATTGCCATTGCTTTTTAGTCGCTGCCGGCAGGGGCATCACGCCATCGTAAAAGCCGGGAATGGTCACCTTGCCGGTCTTGTCATGGAGAGCGGCCAGCACCTTGCTCAGGACACGGATCGGATTCATCGCGGCCCCACCATACATGCCGGAGTGCAGGTCGATGCGCGGGCCGGTGATGACGATTTCCTCATGCACCATGCCGCGCAGCCTGGTGGTGATGGCCGGGGTTTTTTCGTCCCACATGTTGCTGTCGCAGACAAAGGCTGCGGCGCAGGACAATTCGGCCTTGTTTTCCTTGAGGAAAGGGATGAGCGAGGGCGAGCCTGACTCCTCTTCGCCCTCAATGAGGAAGGTGGCCTTGATGGGCAGGCTGCCGGTGGCGGAAATCCAGGCGCGGGCCGCTTCCACAAAGGTCATGAGCTGGCCCTTGTCGTCGGCGGTGCCGCGACCATACAGGCGCTCGACGCCATCCTTGCCGGTCTTGCGGACGGGCTCGAAGGGCGGCGAGTGCCAGAGCTCAACCGGGTCCACGGGCTGCACATCGTAGTGGCCGTAGAACAGCACATGGGGGGTTTTGGCGGTTGCCGTCTTCGGGGTGTAATGGGCCACCACCATGGGCCTCCCCGGGGTCTTCCGTGCGGTCGCCTCAAAGCCCAGGGCGGTGAGTTCCACCACCAGCCAGCGGGCGGCCTTTTCACAGACGTCCTGATAGGCGATGTCGGTTGAAATGGAGGGGATGCGAAGAAAATCAAAAAGCCGTTCGAGGCTTTTATCGAGGCCTTTGTCGGCGGCGGCCAGGGCGGTCGTGGTGTCTGTCATCAAGTCCTCGTTAAGCTTTAAACTGGTAGGGCAAAAATCTGCTGCCTGCCATCTTTCCCTTTGGCCAATTGTGGTTCAAATGGTGGGGTGTTCCACCGCGCCCCGCGGGGCTTTCGGGCGGCACACTGTAATGGCCATGAAAAGGGGTTTGGGGCATATGGGATGTCATGCCTTGGGGCATTGGTTTTTCACGTGCCGGGCTGAAGGCGAGCCCGAAGCGCCTGGCTGTATGGCGGAAAGCGGCGCCCATAAGATTATCCTAACACTTCTGACCTTAGAACCTTATCCCATGGAGATTATGGCAACTGCAAGGGTGGGGGCATGAGCCCAGCGCAATCCACAACAGCCTTTTCGCTCGCCCGCGACAGCCTGCAAGCTAATGAATCGTCGGCCCGGCTTGGGCGCTTCCGGCGGCGCGGCTACCAGCGCTACCGGCTGGTCAGTTCGCAAATCGATCTCTCGATGGTCTGGAAGCGGCGCTGGTTTATCATCAGCATGCTGCTCGGCTTTGCCCTGATGTCGGCGCCCACGCCCGCGGGCCTCACCCACGAGGGTCAGATCGTTCTCGCCATGTCGATCATGGCCACCATCCTGTTCATCACCGAGGCCATTCCGCTGCCCACGGTTCCGCTGCTCATTATCATTGGCGAAGTGCTGCTGCTCAAGGTGGATCCCACCAAAGTGGCGCAGAGCCTGATGACGGATTCCGTTCTTTTCATCATGGGCTCGCTGATGCTGGCGGTGGCCATCGTCAAGCAGCGGCTGGACAAGCGCATTGCCTGGTGGATCGTGCGGATGACCGGCACCAACGTCTACTGGATCAGTTTTGGCATCACCATTGTGTGCGGGGTGCTTGCGGCCTTCATCGGCGAACACACGGTTGCAGCCATGATGCTGCCAGTGGGCGTGACGCTCATCACGCTCACCTCGAACGACCCCAAGAAGGTTCATAATCTCGCCGCCGTCATTCTCTTTTCAATCGCCTATGGCTGCTCCATTGCCGGCGTGGCCACGCCTTCCGGCGGGGCCCGCAACGCCATCATCATCAGCTACTGGAAAGACTTTTTCTACGATCCCGCCGACCCCGCCACGAAGCGCTATCTCATGGATTACGTGTCGTGGATCCAATATGCCTTCCCCATGTTCCTGCTGCGCCTGCCCATCGTCGCGGCCCTGCTGATCTTCACCTTCAAGCCGGAGGTGACAGACATGTCGCGGGCCATCAGCCGGCTTCGCACCCAGGTGTCCATGCAGGGGCCGGTAAAAATGTCGGAATGGCTCACCATCGCGGTTTTCCTTGCCACCATCGCAGGCTGGGTTGCCTTTTCCACCGAAGTGGGACTGGGCGTCATCGCCATCAGCGGTGCGGCTGCCTTCCTGGTGCTGGGCCTGGTGCGCTGGGAAGATATCAATTCCGGTGTGAACTGGGGCGTAGTGCTGCTCTATGCGGCGGCAATTTCCTTGGGCGTGGAAATGAAAGAGACAGGGGCTGCCGAATGGGTGGCCGGCAGCGTTATCACGGCGATGAACAATATCGGGGCTGGCAATGATTTTGGTTTTAATCTCGTGGTCTCGCTGCTTACCATTGCGGTGTCCAACACGATGACCGCTGGTGCTGCCGTAGCGGTGCTTGCTCCCATCATTCTCAAGACTGCGGTTGTGGCCGGAGAGGACCCGCTCAGTGCCGGCTTCGTTGCCGCCATTTCCGCGGCCTTTGGCTATCTCACGCCGGCGGCCCAGCCCGCCTTTACCATCATCTATGCCTCGGGTTATCTCAAGGGGTCCGACTTTCTAAAAATTGGCGTCCGCATGATGCTGCTGTCGCTGATCGTGCTGCTTCTGCTGTCAACCTTCTATTGGCCGCTGTTGCGATGAGAAATATCTTCAAGCGCTCCCAGCTTTCCGACCGGCAGGAAGTGGCGGTCCGCAAGACCTTGCAGAATTTGCGGGCCCAGCGGCGCAACCGCTTCCGGGTGCTGGCCTGCGTCGATGGCAGCGACAAGTCTGACGATACGGTGCGCTATGCGGCCAAGGTTTGCGTGGGCAATGATTGCGACCTGATCGTTCTGCACGTTCGCCCCATTGACCAGGGCCTGCATTCCGGCGGCTTGCAAGTCCGGCTTGCCCGGCAGAACATGATGGAAGCGGGATTTGAACTGCCCGGAGTGCGCTATCTCAAACGGTCACTCGAAGTCTTGAAAGAGCAAGGCATTGATCCGGAAAGCTGGCCCAAAGAGGCCGCTACCCAGGATGCCTGGGGCGATCCCGCCGGCGACACCAAGGTTGAATATAAGAGCCCTGAGGGCTTCAGCGTTGTGCTCAAACTCAAAACAGCGCCGGACGTGACCAACGGCATCCTCGATCAATATGAGCTTGGCCCCTACAACATGATGATTCTCGGCGAGCCATCGCGCTGGCGGGGCGAGTTTGCCGCCTTCTTTGACGCAGGCGTGGTGCAGCAGGTGACGACGCTGTCCCCCTGCTCCGTCCTTGTCGTGCGCCAAGGGCCGGAAAAAACCGGCTACTTCATTTGCACCGATGGCACGTCGCGGTCGATGCAGGCGGTGCGCCGCGCCGCCGTCCTCGCCCATGTCACGGGCGAACCCATCACGCTGTTTTCAGTGGCCGACACGGAGCAAGGCCGGAGGGCCGCAGAGGAAGCAGTGGCCAATGCCAAGGCGCTGCTCAAGGCCATGACCATTCCGGTCCATGAAACCAGGGTGGCGGTGGGCGGTGCGGTTGAGGAAATTGTCGAAAGCGGCTCGCTTTACAAGATCATCGTCGTCACCGACGAAGGCCGCTCGCGCTTCCAGCGCCTGTTCCGCGGCTCGACGGCCACCGAAGTGGTGCGGAAAGCGCGGACGAGCGTGCTGGATGTGAGGTAAGCTTTAAGCCCTGACGGCCTTCACCTTCATGACCGCCAGCGCCGTCACAGCGCCGAGGGCATGAATGAGCGAGGTGGCGGCGACGAAGCCGGCGACGAAGATCCAGGCGTTTGCGCCTTCAGGAATTTCCGCGCCGTGGGCGTAACCGTGAGCCAAAGCGAACAAGCCAACAATGGCCATGCCGCTCCAGACGGGGAGCTTGACGCGGGCAATGGCGAGGGCTGCCAGCACGAGCACCGAGGCCAGGATCATGGTCTCGACGAAGGGCACTTCAACTCCGGCCATGCCGAAGGCGCCGCCCACAATCATGGCGGAAACGAATGCCGCGGGCACGGCCCAGATGGCGCGGGCACCCAGCGTGGCGCCCCACGCGCCAACCGCTAGCATGGCGATGAGATGGTCCCAGCCGAGGAAAGGATGGAGAAATCCGGAGGCAATGCCATGGCCCGCGTGGGCGAAAGCCGGGGTTGCCGAAATTAAAACCAGTGTTGCAATAAGTGCTATGCGCTTCATTGTTATGATCCCCTTCATTTGGTCATGATCGGCGCTCAAACTAGCAACGGTCCGCCTAAAAGTCTTCCCTCAAATGCGACATGGCTGGCTTGTTCCGCGCCTTTCATTTCGGATATTGTCCGGGCGCTGCACATTTATTAGGCTGCGCTCCATCATGGGAAGCTACCAGCTTTATTGCTTCGGAGAATCGGGTAATGCCTACAAGGCTGCCCTGATGCTGGAATTATGCGGGCTTAAATGGCAGCCCATCTTCGTGGACTATTTCAACGGCCAGACCCGCACGCCGGAATACCGCGCGCAGTTAAATGAAATGGGCGAGGTTCCGGTTCTTGTTGATGGAGCCCGAAAGCTTTCACAGTCCGGCGTGATCCTTGACTACCTTGCCGGAAAGACCAGAAAGTTCGGCCCAAACAATGACGGCGAGCGCCGCGAAATTCTGCGCTGGATGTTCTTCGACAATCACAAGTTCACCAGTTACCTCGCCACCCTGCGCTTCATGATCTCACTGGCCAAGACGGGGGAAACGCCGGTCACCGAGTTCCTGCGCCAGCGCTTCACCAATTCACTGAAGATTGTCGATGGCCATTTGGCCAATCAGCCGTTTCTGATTGGGGAGCGCGCCAGCATCGCGGACTTTTCGCTCTGCGGCTACATGTTCTATGGGGCGGAGATTCCGTTGCCGCTTGAACCCTACCCTCATGTCGTGAGTTGGCTGCAGCGGATCAGGTCACTGCCGGGATGGAAACACCCTTACGACCTTATGCCTCGGGCACCATAGCCTCGAGATATTCGTCGAGGTGTTCGAGATTTTCAAAGCGCATCCAGCCGTCGTCGGTTTCGGCTTCCACGGTGCCATCGGACAGCACCCGTGCCGGGCGGCCACGAATAACTTTTTCCTCCACCACATAGAGCTCGCCATCGGCTGCTTCGGTTTTCTCTTCAGGTCCGGGGGCGGCTGCAAGGGTGACTTCAGGTTCGGCCTTCTGCGGCTCAACGCCGAGGGCCACGGCAATATCGGTCTTGGCCTGTTCAAGGGCGGCAACCGTATCGGCAACGCTGGTTTTGGAAGCGGCGGCCGTTTCGGCAACGGCGGCACTTGCTTCAGCGACAACGGCGGTGGCCGCGGCCTTTTTGCCGAAGCCGGTAAATTTGGGCGTCGCGGGTTTTTCAACTGGCGTCTCGACTACGACCTCCGCAACAACCGGTGCAACAATCCGATCGCGCAGCGCTCCTATGGTGCCGCCCAATCCGAGGCAAATGGCGCCCCCCACCAAAAGAACGGTGGCCACGTCGGGCGTCAGGCCGAGCACCTGCATTTCACCGGGCGAAAAATACAATTGAAAGCCCAGCGCCACGCCTGCAGTCAGGAACAGAATACCAAATATGAACATCAGTTTCGACATCAAAACCCCTTAGACCTTATCGCCGGTCCCCCCTGTTTCCCAAGCCCCGCCAGGAATCCCGCCTCATGGATAACACTTCCTGAAACGCCTGCCTAGCTTTCAACCGAAATCCGCGGGGCCGGCTTGGATAACTTTCCGCCTTCGATTGCGGCCCACACCTGGCGGGCGATATCCTTGTAGATGGTTGCGTGCAGCGAGTCCGGCATAGAGACAACGACGGGCTCGCCGCTGTCGGAGCGGATGCGCACTTCCTTGTCGAGCGGCACTTCGCCGAGGAACGGCACGCCCAGCCGATCCGCCTCTTCGCGGGCTCCGCCGTGGCCAAAAATTTCGTGGCGCTCGCCGCATTTGGTGCAGACGAAATAACTCATGTTTTCGACAATGCCGATCACCGGCACATTCACCTTGCGGAACATGTTGAGGCCTTTACGCGCATCAATCAGCGCCAGGTCCTGCGGAGTTGAGACAATCACCGCGCCCGAAAGCGGCGTCTGCTGGGCCAGCGTCAATTGCGCGTCGCCGGTGCCGGGCGGCATGTCGACAATCATCACATCAGTCTCGCCCCAGGAGACTTCGCGCAACAACTGGGTGAGGGCTGACATCACCATGGGGCCGCGCCAGATCATCGGCGTGTCCTCGTCCACCAGGAATCCGATGGAGGCCACCTCGATGCCATAGCGCGTCATGGGCTTCATGCGCTTGCCTTCAGCGTCGCTGGCTTCCGGCTTGCCGGTGAGGCCGAAAAGCTTGGGCATTGAGGGGCCATAGACATCGGCATCAAGCACCGCCACTTTCAGCCCCAGTGATTTCAACCCTAGAGCCAGGTTGATGGCAGTGGTGGATTTGCCGACGCCGCCCTTGCCCGAGGCTACCGCCACAAGATGCTTCACGCCGGGAACGCCGTGGCGAAGTTGCTGTGATGAACTCACCTTGGGGCCAACCGGGCGGGCCGGCTGCTGCTCGGCGGTAAGCGCCACCAACACCTTGTTAACCCCCGGCAGTTCGCTCACCACCTTTTCCACAACGGCGCGCAAGCCCTCCATGGATTTGACGTGCTGGGGCTCGGTGTTGAGGGCGAACATCACCTTGCCCTCAAAAATGGCGATCTCAGAGACAAGGCCAGCGCTCACGATGTTGCCGCGGCCATCGGGGGCGGCAATGCGCTTCAGGGCTGCCAGCACTATTTCCTTAGTAATATCAGACATCATTCACCTGTATTGAGAGGCTCCGCTTAGACCCAAGGGGCGCCTCCCGCAAGCGACGTTAGAAAGGCTTTAAGCATACCCCTCAAATTTTAGGGATCGCGCAAAGGCAACCTTAGGACGCCCCATGATAGGCTTTCATCCTTGGGATGCTAAATATTTGGGTTAGGTCAATATCATGAGCGTTGAAAGCAATTCGGATGGACTTCCCGGCCGCGATGACTTCTACAGCGACGAGCCAGGCCCCGCCGCACCAAAAAAGCGCTCCACCTTCGAGGATGACTTGCTCTGGGAACGCGCCGCCGAAGCGCCGTGGAAGCTTGAACTGTTAACCAACTTCCTGCGCAACCAGCTGCGCGTGGCGCCTGCTATGCCGCTGCTCACCATCATGCTGGCATTTACCAGCCTGATGTGGGTTCCGCCCCTCATTGCCATGATGTGGCTTACCGTGACGCTGGCCAGCCAGGCCGGGCAAATTTATCTCTGCGCAAATTTTTTCCACAAGGAGCGCTCCGAAAGCAAGCAGCATGACTGGATCGGCATGATGGCGGCCTCGGAGCTTGTGCACGGAGTGTGCTGGGTGCTGCCGCTCTTCCTGTTCTGGGCCGGCGCAAACAGTTTGCAGGCCATCTACCTCGTTTCCTTCATCATGGCCATCATCGCGGTGCGCCTGCTTGTCGTCAACAATTTCATGCCGGTCCTCGTGGCCGGCACCGGGGTCATGACCATCGGCGTTGCCATCCGCTGCGCCAGCCAGGCCGAACCCATTTTCATTGCGCTTGCCGGCCTCATCATCGTGCTGGAGGCGTTCTTCCTTTTCATCGCCCGGCAATTGGCCGATACGGCGCGCGACAGGGTCAAGTTCAAGGCGCAAAAGGACACGCTGATCGATGAGTTGAAACTCGAACGCGACAGGGCCGAGGCGGAGAAAATCAAAGCCGAAGAAGCCAACAAGGCGAAATCCATTTTCCTTGCCACCATGAGCCATGAACTGCGCACGCCGCTGAACGCCATCATGGGATTCTCGGAAATCCTCAAGCGCGAAATGTTCGGCCCCATCTCGGTTCCGGCCTACAAGGATTACGCCGGCGACATTCACCACTCGGGCACCTATCTGCTGGATCTGATCAATGACATTCTCGACCTCTCGCGCATCGAGGCGGGGCGCCGTGACATCCAGGAAGAGCCGTTCGATATTCTGGCCTGCGTGATCTCGGCCCGGGCCCTGCTCTCCGGCAAAGCCAAGGAAAAATCCATCACGATCAATGTCGAAATCACGCCGACCCTGCCAAAGCTGCTGGGCGACCTGCGCGGCGTCAACCAGATCGTGATCAACCTGCTCACCAATGCCATCAAGTTCACGCCCTCAGGCGGCAAGGTGGTGATCTCGGCAGCGCGCAATGCCTCGGGCGGCATGGTGATGTCGGTCAAGGACAATGGCCCCGGCATTCCGGCCCATGAGGTTCAATCGGTGCTCACGTCATTTTCGCGCGGCTCGCTCGCCACCAAGGATGCGGTGGACGGCGCGGGCCTCGGCCTTTCCATCGTGAAGGGCCTGATGGACCTGCATGGCGGCGAGGTCAGCATCCTGAGCGAGGTGGGCAAGGGCACCGAGGTCCTGGTCACCTTCCCGGCCCACCGCGTGCTCACCGGCCCCCGCGGTGAAGTCATCGCGGCGCAGACCGTGCGATCGGAAAGCCAGCGCAAACTGATCTCGATCACCGGATAGGCCTCTCCATTTGCAGAATTCAGGCCTGGCATGCTAGCCAGCCACCATGCCGTCCTTTGATATCATCATAATCGGCGCCGGTGCGGCAGGTCTCATGTGCGCCATCACGGCGGGCGCGAGGGGCCGGCGGGTGTTGCTGCTCGACCACAATGCCCAAGCCCGTGCAAAGATTCTCATCTCCGGCGGCGGGCGCTGCAACTTCACCAACACGGGCACGTCGCCGCAAAACTTCCTCTCCGAAAATCCACATTTCTGCCGCAGCGCCCTGAGCCGCTATACGCCATCGGATTTTCTCGCCCTCATGGCCAGGCACAATATCGCCTGGCATGAAAAAACCCTGGGCCAGCTTTTCTGTGATGGTTCGGCCAAACAGGTTGTGGCCATGCTGCTGGCCGAAAGCGCCGCCGCTGGCGTCGTGCTGAAGCTCGCCACGAAAGTCACCGGCATTCGCAAGTCCGGTGGCTTCAAGGTGGAAACCGAGGACGATGCTCATACGGCCCCAGCCCTTGTTCTTGCAACCGGCGGGCTTTCCATTCCCAAAATGGGAGCGACCGGCTTTTCGTACGATGTGGCCAAAAGGTTTGGCCTCAAGGTTATAACCCCACGCCCGGCGCTTGTGCCCCTGAAGGCAAAGCCGGACGAGTTGGAGTTTTACAAGAACCTCTCGGGTGTTTCACTCCCGGCAATTGCATCGTGCGGCACGGCTTCATTTCAGGAAAGCATTCTCTTCACACACCGTGGCTTGTCGGGTCCGGCCATCCTGCAGATTTCCTCCTATTGGCGGGAGGGCCAGCCGATCAGCCTTGATCTCGCCCCCGGCATTGATGCTCTCAAGTTTCTCAAGGAGCGAAAGCACGCACGGCCCAAGGCTGAACTCAAGACCATTCTGGCGGAACTGCTGCCGCAACGGCTGGCGCAGGCCATGGCTCCAACGGACTTGAACCAGCTTGCGGCCCTGCTTAAAAATTGGACAATGACGCCTGAAGCTTTGGAAGGCTTTGCCAAGGCGGAAGTGACAGCCGGTGGCATTGACACAAATCAGTTTTCCTCCAAGACCATGGAAGCAAAGGCCGTTTCCGGCCTCTATGCGATCGGCGAGGCGGTAGACGTCACGGGCTGGCTCGGCGGCTATAATTTCCAATGGGCCTGGGCCAGCGGCTGGTGTGCCGGGCAGGCGGTTTAACCGGCTTCATCACCAACTTGTAATGCAATATCTGAAGACGAAGGCTCGCGAACCATGTACAACGAGATTCAGGACTCATAAATTCGTACTGGGGAACCACTTGGATATTCAAAACGAGACGCAGTTTTCTGCGGAGCTGCGGTTGCAGGCAAAGCGGTTGACCGCCCATTGCAATCTCTATCGCGACGCCAATAGCCGGAAAGCGATCATTCAGCTGATCACCACCGCCGTTCCGTTTTTTACGCTGATCGCCGTCATGTTCCTCGTGGCGCCGCACGCCTACTGGCTCACCCTGCTGCTCGCCATTCCCACCGGCGCCCTGCTCACGCGCTTCTTCGCGCTCCAGCATGATTGCGGCCATGCCTCGTTCTTTCCGTCACGGCGCACCAACGAGATGGTTGGGCGCCTGATCAGTGTGCTGACCTTCACGCCTTATGACCACTGGCGGCGCTCGCATGCGCTGCATCATCAGCTATCGGGCAATCTGGATCACCGCGGCTTCGGCGACATTGAAACAATGACGGTCAAGGAATACAGCCAGTTGAGCACCTGGGGGCGTTTCCGCTACCGGCTTTACCGCAATCCGCTTATCATTCTGGTGCTAGGCCCGCCGATCTTTTTCCTCCTTTTACAGCGCCTCGCCATCGGCTCCAACATGCCGCTGCGCGACAGCCTGCGCGGCGTGCTCGGCCATGACGCGGTGTTACTGCTGGTCTATGGCACGCTGGTTTTTCTGGTTGGCCTGTCGCTCACCCTGCTCGTGATGCTGCCTATCTATTTTGTCGCCACATGGATTGGCGGCTGGCTGTTTTTCGTCCAGCACCAGTTTGAAGAAACCCATTGGGAAAATGCTGACGAATGGGACATGAAGATCGCCGCCCTGAAGGGCAGTTCCTATCTGGTGATGCCGCCCGTGCTGAACTGGTTCAGTTGTAATATAGCGCTTCACCATATTCACCACTTATGCAGCCGCATCCCGAATTACCGATTACAGGAATGCCTGAAAGGCAATCCTGAACTGGAAACGGTCTCGCCGCGGCTGTCGATCTGGCAAGCGCTGAAATCATCGCGGCTGGCGCTCTGGGATGAATCATCCCGGCGGCTGATTTCGTTCCGTGAGTTTGGGCGGAAGCAGGAACTGCAGGCGGCTTAAGATCCCAGCTAATCTATCCTTACATCACTGGTGCAGGCTTCCAGCGTATAGGATGGCATCGGCAGGTCTGCCAGTTCCCGCATGGTCATCCGCGCCAGTTCCGGGTGATCCAGCGGCTCGCGCTTTCTGGAATCACCAGCATTATCAATCCCTTGTCTGTTTATGGTAAACCTTGATGTGAACCAGTTATAAATCATGGCCGGTCTCCTTTCCTTGACCATGTGCCACCCCCGCGCCAGGTTTTCTATGGAGTTTTGCCGTCAAAGACTGTAGAAAAACTATATGGATCAGCTCAATCAGGTTCATCTCAACGGGCTGCGTGCGGTGGAAGTTGCAGGCAGGCTGGGAACCCTCGCGCTGGCGGCGGCGGAGTTGGGGGTTTCCCTGGGCGCGGTCAGCCAGCAAATTCTGAAGACTGAGCAGCAACTGGGCCGCACACTTTTTACCCGCACCTCCAAGGGTCTGGTTTCCACGCCCTTTGGCGCCGAGGTGCTGGCCTATCTCGAGCGCGGCTTTCGCGAATTGGCCCGCGGCGTGGCTCTGGCGCGGGAGCCAAAGCGCAATCTTCTTACCGTCTCGGTGGCCCCGGTCTTTGCGGCCAAGTGGCTGGTGTGGCGGCTACCGCATTTCCAGCAGGCGCATCCCGACCTGCAGGTCAGGATCGATGCCTCGATCGCGCTTGTCGATCTCGACCATTCGGATGTGGATCTCGCCATTCGCGTCGGCCCCGGAAACTGGCCCAAGGTCAAGGCCGAGCTTTTGCTCGAGCAGCGCGTCTTCCCGGTCTGCGCCCCTGCCCTTGCGGGCAGCCTGAAAACCCCGCGTGATCTCGCTGACGTGCCGATCATCCATGACCGGCCCACGATTATTTACAACATGTTCCAGGTCCGCTGGAACACCTGGCTGGCGCTGCACGGCATGGATGAAAGCATGCTGGTGACGCAGGGCCCGAGCTTTTCGGATTCAGCATTGTGCCTTGATGCGACAATCGCTGGCCAAGGCGTCATGCTGGGCTGGCACGCACTGGCCGGAGATGCGCTTTCGCGGGGAAGCCTTGTGAAGCCCTTCGCCGAAGAGGCGGATACGGGCCTCGGCTATTACCTCGTCACCTCGCCATCACGCGGCAATGACAAAAAAATTGCAGCGTTCCGGGCGTGGATCAGGGAAGAGATAAGACCGGGGGGTAGAGTTTAAATGTCGGTAGTCCGATGAGACGCCGGCCGTCAAATTGATTTCCCTTTAAACTGATCCCTTAACTTCTGCGGCTCTCAAAGCCTTTTCGTCACAATGGAAAATTGGGCAGGCGAATTTCTTGAATGCCCGGACACGGTCACGCGCGAATGCACGTCCGCCATGAATTCGGAAATCTAAGAAATGCATTTCGACCTCTATGCTGCTGTTGAGTGGAAATCGGTAACTGCAGTAGACGCCGGGCGGCGCAATTTCCATATTTCCGTAGCATCTTATTGCCACGATATCGTCCGATCCAAGATCATAGAAAGATTGGCTTGTGCCACTGCCACGATAGTGTTTGAAACCCTCATACATGCCAACATATTCAGGTCCGCCAAATACCTTGTATGAAAGAACTTCAGTGTTCCTCATATTGTTATTTTGACTAACGTAAATGTTGGCCAGCAACACGATAGCGCGCGCCTGCTCGTCTTTTCTAATCTTGTCGATGTCTCGCCCGAGCAGCTTCAAATTTGGTTTATTTCGGTGAAAAGCGCCATAGCTAACCGATAGCGGAGAGCCATCCGGGTAAGCGACTGCAAGTGTGAGATGATCGGAAACAATTCTGTCGGGCAGTATCTCATGGCGGAAACCGGACAGCGCCCTTCTGCTTGAGGAATAGGTGTTGGCGAACATTATGTAGGCTCGGGGAATGTGGACAACAGAGATAGGCGGCCCATCGACCAGCTCTTTCGCCGAATTGCGACGGACTGATTTTACGGTTCCACTCGCCTTATCGTACTGAGGAATGCCAAGACTGACTTCAATGGGCCTCATATCGGTAGAGAAATAATTAAAGGGCGCGCTGACGAAATAGGGCACGTAGTCCGCAGCGGCCGGCGGCATGAAAAGCGCAAGCGCTGCGAGGAATGCCAGCAATTTAATTGATGCGTTTCGCATAGAGTCTCACGCCGCGTGTGGCGTCAAATGGGAGGAGCCGCGTCGAGACTTGAATGTCACGTTTACCACTATATCTGCATCGAGCTTACCGAGGATTGCGATCATGCGGTCAAGGGTGAAACGGCGAAGCTGCGTATTGCGGATGCGCGAAAATTCGGAATGGGCGACACCAGTCAATTTCTCGGCATCGCGCGTTGAAAGCTTGCGCGCATCAAGAGTGTGAATGATTTTAGCGGCAAGAATTGCGCGGGCCTGTTCAAGATCGGCATTGGGGCGGTTAAAATCACGGTAGATGTTGCCGCTGCCGCGTACGAGTTCAATGTCTTTGCTCATTTCAAAGCCTCCTTCAATCGTTTCAATCTCTCGCGGATAAGTTCAACGTCCGCCTGCGGCGTCTTGATGCCTGACTTGGATTTCTTCTGGAACGCGTGGATCACCCAAATATCCATGCCGATCTTGACTGCATAAATCGTGCGAAAGGCATCCCCGCGATAACGCAATGCAATTTCGAACACACCGCCATCAACGCCCTCGAACGGCTTTGCCTTGCTGGATAACGCGCCTTCGGCTGCCACAGTCAGCGCATCGAACATATCGCTCTGCACGTCGTCAGGAAATTCCTCGAAATCCTTGCGGGCTGCTTTCACCCACGAAATATTTCTGGTTTCTCTCATTAGCCTTATGTTGACAAATTTGTCAACATTTTGCAAGTACTATTTTCGGTCAAACCGGCGCTGCCTATTATTCATACTAACATGTTAGTACGAATAGCCTCCCGGCCTTGCACGCAACAAATTGGTTTTTCTTTGGTCTGCAAAGGCTCGCTTTTTGCGTCACTTTTGCATCGTTTTTCGCACCGTTTCGCCCCCTATTCTCCCTTGCCGGAGACGCCGGCGCTGGCGAAGGTGGCCATGTCGTTGTGGAGGTTCACCGCTGCCTTGAGGAGCCCTGCGGCGAGGGCTGCACCCGAGGCTTCGCCCAGGCGCATGCCGAGATCGAGGACCGGTTCCTTGCCCAGCCGCTTGAGCAGATTGCGGTGCGCGGGCTCTGCCGAGCAATGCGCCGCGAGGCAATGGTCGAGCGCATCGGGGCGCATGGCATGGAGCACGGCGGCGGCGGCGGAGGCCACGTAGCCATCGATGAGAACCGGCACGCGCTGGGTGCGCGCCGCCAGAATGGCGCCGGCCATGGCCGCCAGTTCGCGGCCGCCCAGCCTGCGTAAAACCTCAAGCGGATCAGAGAGATGGGCCTTGTGCAACGTCACGGCGCGAGCCACGGCGGAGGCCTTGCGCTTCAGGCCTTCGGCGTCAACGCCAGTGCCCGGGCCCACCCAGTCCTCGGGCTTGCCGCCGTAAAGCCCATGGCAAATGGCCGCTGCGATGGTGGTATTGCCGATGCCCATTTCGCCGATGCACAGCAGGTCGCAGCCGCCGGCAATGGCTTCCATGCCGTAAGCCATGGTGGCGGCGCAGTCGGCCTCGTCCATGGCGGCTCCCTGGGTGATGTCCTTGGTGGGCTTTTCCAGGGCGAGCTCAAACACCTTCAAGCCGAGGTCAAAGGTCTTGCAGATCTGGTTCACGGCGGCCCCGCCGCCCTGGAAATTCAGCACCATTTGTTTCGTCACTTCAGCTGGATAGGCGGCAACGCCTTGCGCCACGACGCCATGGTTTCCGGCGAACACGGCCACCACCGGGCGGGCGATTTTCGGCGGGTAGCTGCCCTGCCAGGCGCTCACCCATTCGGCCATGGATTCGAGCTTGCCGAGGGAGCCCGGCGGCTTGGTCAATTTCGCGTCACGGGCCTTGAATTGCGCCGCCGCCGCCAAGTCAGCGACGGGCAAATCCTGCATCAATTTCCTGATGTCATCAAAAGGCAAACCCGTTGCGGCAATTGTCATTCTCTCGTCCTTTTCATCTTCCTGCTAGTGTCCTAATCACGGGATTCGGGGTATCAGTGCAACATGAACGACATGTCTTCGCCACCTAGCGAAAATACGTGGAAAATCAGGCCTTTTGCCGAGACCCTGGTGGCGCTGCGCTTTCTTACCCGGCTGCCAATTCCCTTCGTGCGGACGCTGGATTTGCCGCCGCTGGCGGAGGGCATGCGGTTCTTTCCGCTGGCTGGCGCCATCATCGGGGCCATCATCAGCGCAGTTCTCATCGGCGCCAATATGCTGGGATTGCCATCGCTTTTGGCCGCCGCTCTGGCACTTGCTGCAGGCGTTCTGGCCACCGGCGCGCTTCATGAAGACGGCCTTGCCGATGTGGCCGATGGCTTTGGCGGCGGCAGCACACGCGAGCAGCGCCTCGAAATCATGCGTGACAGCCGCATCGGCACCTATGGCACCATCGCCCTCTGCCTCACCTTTATTGGAAGGGCTGCCATCTATGAAACGCTTTCGGGGATAGAGCCCCTGACAATCCTGGCGCTTTTGGCGGGATCGGCTGCGTTTTCACGTTCCCTTGTGGTTGACCTTTTGTGGGCCACGCGGCCCGCACGCAGCGATGGCCTTTCGGTGTTTGCGGGAAGGCCCGGAAAACGCAGCGCCCTGTTCTCGCTTCTGACGGGCGGCATTGGCGCTGCCGTGGCGGTTGGCCTTGCCCTGTCGCCGGAAATCGCCGTTGTCGCCATCATCGCCGCGGGCATTGTTCTGGCTGGCTTGCGAGCGCTGGCCATGCGCAAGATCGGCGGGCAGACCGGTGATGTCTGCGGTGCGGTACAGGTCTTGACCGAGCTCACCATGCTCACGGTCTATGCCGCAACAATTGGTTAACCTTAGCAACAATTGTTCCAATCATTTTCAATACTTATTGAGAGGGCGCCGCCCAATCTGAGGTGACTGAATCCAGGGAGTTGCCTCATGCGTTTGCCAGGTGCGTTGTCACCGCTTGCTCTTGCCTTGTTGTTTACCATCGCCGGCGGCTTGCCCGGCATCACGCCGATAGCGGCGGCGGAATTGCTGCAGCTCAATGCCGCCACGGCTTTGAAAGCTGGGCAAAACGGCCATTTCATCGTCAAGGCCGAGATCAACGGCAGAAATGTAAGAGTGATGGTCGATACGGGCGCTTCAGCCGTGGCCTTGAGCTACGAAGATGCCAAGAATGTTGGCCTTTATCCCGACAATCTTGACTACAATGTTCCGGTTTCCACCGCAAACGGCGTGGTGAAGGCCGCCGGGGTCAATCTGGACAAGATCGAAATTGACGGGGTGCGCGTTTCCGACGTGCAAGGCCTGGTGATGCCTGAAGGGGTCATGCGCGGCTCGCTGCTCGGCATGAGTTTTTTGGGCAAACTCAAAAGTTTCAAAGTTGAAGACGGCGTGCTTTATCTGAAGAACTAAGACGTTTTTGCTTCAATAATGGCGCGTTCGGATGGCCGAAGACCCACAGGATACCTATCTTAACGGCATGAACGCGTTTGATTTGCCAGAAATTGAAACACCCTGCATCAAGGTTTGTGTGGTCGATCCGGAAACCGGGTTTTGCATCGGCTGCGGGCGTACACGCATGGAAATCGGCAGTTGGCTGGGCTTAAGCCCGGCGGAGCGCCAGTCCATCATGGCGGGCCTTAACGAGCGAGTTGCAACACTTACCTTGCGCAAGCGGCGCCGGGGCGGACGCCAGGGCCGGCTTACTTCGTCCTAGAACTGGAACGCGAAGTTGGCACCAGCCGTATAAGTATCCGAATCCTTGAGCAGAAGCCCGCTGACCTCGCCAGTCAACGCCAGTTGGGCGTTGGCTCCAAAGGCGAAGTTCAAGCCGGTTTGCAGGCGAAGATCGGTATAAGGATCATTCAAAATAGTGCCGGTCCCGTCATCAACCACCTTGTTCATCCCGACCCAATCAAGCTGTGCGCCAAGCCACGGTTCAACAGTTGAGGCACCGCCAATGGACAGGGAATTGCCGATCTGAAAGCCGGGGGAAACGATGCCTGTTTCGATGGTCTGGGCATTCAATGCACCACTCGCGTCCTGCCATTCCCTGGTCCAGGCGACAGTCAGCGATGGTGAATAGCGCCAGGTGCCGGAATACCAATATCCTGTCAGTCCGCTGCTTGCTTGGATCCGGGTGGAGTCAAAGCTTGTGCTGCCATTCACATCGGTATCAAGTTCAGTTCCCAAGAGCGTGGCCGACAGTACCACATTGTCGGTCAGGGTCAGGCCCAAATACGCGCCGCCACCCCAGCCATCAGTATCCTGGGTTGGAGGAAGGAAGCCATCTCCCTTCAAGTCCGATGTTTCATAGGTGCCCATGACGCCCAGAATGAAATGATCGGATAGCTTGTAATCCGCACCCACTACTACATTGACAAGAGAACCATCCAGACTGCTAAAGGCCGTATCGTCATCCAGCCAGCTATATTTTGCATCGGCCCAAACATTCCACATGGGGTTGGCTGCAGGGGCCGCGACGTCCGCAGCCGGCGCGATCAGTATCGGTCCGTCGCCTGAAAGGCGCTCGGCAATGTCCTTTGCGTTGGCAAGTTCGAGTCCCGCTGGTTCCGTTTGGAGCGGCCCCATGTCAAACCTATCCAGAATAACATTGTTGATTGATGCCGCGGTGTTGATAAGTGATTGACGATTGAGCAGGGATTTGGCGCAGCCAGTTATCTCACTGTCGTAAGGTTCGTTCACGCCATCCAACGCCGAACAATCCAGATTGGTGGCTTGTGCCAATACGCCGGGGCTTCCTGCAAAGCACAGAAATGGGATAACAGCCGCTACCGCCTTGATCCGCATGGCACCTCTCGAACTCTCCGTCCGGTTCGAGCCATATCACAAAATCACGCCACTAAGCCAGCAGCTTCATTCGGCTGCGATCAGGCGATTCGATTGGGTTTCAATGGCGTCGAGCCCGCGGCGCAAAACATCAATGCCGGCGGCTGGAAGATGGCTTTGCTCAGAAATAATCTGGCGCCAATGGCGCCCGCCGGGCTGGCCATGGAACAGGCCAAGCATGTGGCGGGTCATCTTTGAAAGGGAATCGCCCCGGCGCAAGTGTTCTTCAATGTAGGGAAACATTCCGGTTACGGCATCAATTCGATTCGTCAGCGGATTTGCTTTTTGAAAAAATGCACTATCAACATCAGCAAGGAGCCACGGGGTGTGATAGGCAGCACGCCCCAGCATGACGCCATCAAGACTATGCATTTCTTCGCTGGCCTGCTCCAGCGTGGCGAGCCCGCCATTCAAGATGATGTTGAGATGCGGGAAGTCCGCCTTCAACTGATGAACCCGGCTGTAGTTGAGCGGTGGAATTTCGCGGTTTTCTTTTGGGCTGAGGCCCTTCAACCAGGCCTTGCGGGCATGGATTATGAAAGTATCACAACCCGTTGCGGCAACGCTCTTAACAAAGAGATCAAGTCCCGCAGCTTCGTCCTGGTCATCAATGCCAATGCGGCATTTCACCGTTACCGGAATTTTGACCGCCCTACGCATGGCTGCAACACAGCCGGCCACAAGCTGCGGTTCGGCCATGAGGCAAGCGCCAAATCTTCCTTCCTGAACCCGGTCCGAGGGGCAGCCAATGTTGAGATTGATTTCGCAATAGCCGTAATCCTCGCCAATCCTGGCAGCATCAGAGAGCAGGCCGGGATCGCTGCCGCCGAGTTGGAGGGCTACCGGCTGCTCAAAGGGATCAAAGCCCAGCAGGCGCTCGCGGTCACCGTGGCGAATGGCCTGGGCCGTCACCATTTCCGTATAAAGCAGCGCGTGCCTGGTGAGGTGGCGGTGAAAGACACGGCAATGCCGGTCCGTCCAATCCATCATGGG
>JBBQNU010000026.1:0-25223 GCA_038330285.1 Hyphomicrobiales bacterium
AAGATTGCCGGGGCTGATCTGGCCATCATCATCGATCCGGTGGATGGCACCAGCAATTTTGCCTGGGGCCTGCCGCTGTTTGGCGTGCTGGCCGCAGTCGTCGAACGTGGCGTTACGGTGGGCGGCATTATTTATGATCCCTTGGGCCGTGACTGCACCTTTGCCCTCAAAGGCCAGGGCGCCTGGGCCAAATCCGAAAGCGGCGTCACCCGCGATATCCGAGTGGCCAAGCCAACCCAGCTTTCCAACATGACGGGCACGACCTCGTGGTACATCATGCCAGAACCGCTCCGCACCCGCGTGGCCGCCAATCTTGCCAAAGTGAAGGCCAGCTTCGGCTACCGCTGTGCGGCTTACGAATACCGCATTGTGGCAGAAGGACTGGTTGATTTTTCCCTGCACTACAAACTCATGCCATGGGACCATGCGGCCGGCGTGCTGATCCACGCGGAAGCCGGCGGCTATACCGCCCTGCTGGACGGCAGCCCCTATCTGCCGACGATATTTGAGGGCGGTGTGATCTCTGCTTCAAATCGTGAATGTTGGCAGATGCTTCACGATGCCTTACTCAACTAATCGGCGATGACGTCCGGTGCAGAAAATATTTTCGACCGTGACTTGTATCTCGCGCGGCTAAAGCGGACCCAGCTTAACCGGCCGGACATCCTTTCCACTTCAATTGCCACTGAACTCTCTGAACGATTGGACCCCATAACCCGAGAGTTCAATCATGCCTGCCTTATCGCGGTTGATCCTGAGCCGATTGCCGCCGCCATTCGCGCCTCGGGCAAAGTCAAAAATCTGGAAGTCCTTGAGCCCGCAGCCTCGGAGATTTTGCCGCTCACGGCCAATGCTTTCGACGCCATTTTCGATATCCTCGATCTTCATCTCGTCAATGATGTGCCCGGCAGGCTCATCCAGCTTCGCCGCGCCCTCTTGCCCGACGGGCTGTTCATGGCGTGTTTGTTTGCGGGGCTTACCCTGAACGAATTGCGCCAGTCATGGTTGGAGGCCGAAGACGTCGTGACCGGCGGCGTCTCGCCCCGCGTTGCCCCAATGATCGATGTCCGCGAAATGGGCGGGCTGTTGCAACGCGCCGATCTCGCCCTTCCGGTTGTCGATCTCGACCGCACCATCGTGCGCTACCCCGATGCCATCGCCCTCATTCACGAAATCAGGTCGCTGGGCCTTTCTAACGTCATGACGGGAAGGTCCCGAACCCCGGTGACCCGCAACCTCCTGGGCGAAGCCATTTCAATCTATCAGCAGAAATTTGCCGATGATGACGACCGCGTCCGTGCCACCATCGAAGTGGCCTGGGCCACCGCCTGGTCTCCCCATGACAGCCAGCAAAAGCCCTTGAAACCCGGGTCCGCAAAATTCCGCCTGGCCGATGCCCTGAAGGTTCCCGAGACGAAGCTGAACTAAAGCAAGTCAATGAGATGCGCGATGAGCGGCTTGTCGGCCGGTGGCATGGGATAGTCGCGGAGCTTCAACGGTTTCACCCATTGCAGGTCCTGCCCTTCAAGCGACGTCACCGCACCCTTCCACCGCCGGCACACATAGAGCGGCATGAGCAAATGAAAATCTTCGTAGGCGTGGCTGGCGAAGGTGAGGGGAGCTAAACAAGATTCCGTCACATCGATGGCCAGCTCTTCCTTCAATTCGCGGATCAGCGCCGCTTCAGGCCGCTCGTGAGGTTCAACTTTGCCGCCCGGAAATTCCCACAGGCCTGCCAGCATTTTCCCTTCCGGCCGCTTGGCAATCAGCACCCGGCCATCGGGATCAACAAGGGCCACCGCTGCAACAAGAAGGATGCGCATTAGCTGCGGTAAGAACCATTGATGTCGATGTAGCGATGTGTGAGATCGCAAGTCCAGACCTTGGCCCGGCCCTTGCCAACGCCCACATCGGCTTCAATCATGATCTCCCGCCCCTTCATATGGGGCATGATCTCGGCTTCCTTGTAATCGGGATCGCGCATGCCATTTTTCGCAACCTGGATGCCGCCGATGCGAATGCGCAGCTTGTCGCGGATGGCCTTTTCGCCGACCTTGCCAATGGCCATGACAATGCGGCCCCAATTGGCATCTTCGCCGGCAATGGCGGTTTTCACCAAGGGCGAATTGGCAATCGACATGGCTATCCTGTGCGCGGCCTTATCGGACTGCGCGCCCGTGATGGCAATTTCAATGAGTTTCTCCGCACCTTCGCCGTCGCGCGCAACCTGCTGCGCCAGATCAATGCACAGGCTCTCAAGCCCTTTTGAGAATCCTTTCAGCCGCGCGTCAGTAGCGGACTTCAAGGCCTTGGGCGCAGGCCCGGCTTTCCCCGTGGCAAACAACAGCACCGTGTCGGATGTCGACGTATCGCCATCAACCGTGATGCAATTGAAACTCTTGGCAACACTGGCGGAAAGCAAGGTCTGCAGAATGCGTGATGGAATTGCCGCGTCGGTGAAGATGAAAACCAGCATGGTGGCCATGTCGGGCGCGATCATGCCCGAGCCCTTGGCGATGCCGTTGATGGTAACGGTCCTGCCCGCATATCTCACGGTCGCCGTGGCCACCTTGGCAAACGTATCCGTGGTCATGATGGCGCGTGCCGCGTCATCCCAGCAGTCCGCTTTGGCCGCCGCAAACAATCCCGGCAATGCGCCGACAATCGGGGCCGGGTTGAGTGGCTCGCCAATGACCCCGGTTGAAGCCTGAAAAATTTCCGCTGGTTTGCATTTCAAATGTTGTGCGGTTGCCTTGGCAACCGCCGAAACCGTGGCAACCCCCGCCTTCCCCGTAAAGGCATTGGCATTGCCCGCATTGATCACCACGGCCCGCGCCGCACCACCCTTCAGGCTCTGGGCGCACCAGTCAACCGGCGCCGACCGGGATTTGGAAAGTGTAAAGCAGCCGGCAACCGTTGTGCCCGGCGCCAGTATTGCCAGCAGAACGTCAGGCCGGTTCTTGTAGCGGATGCCTGTTTCGGCAATGGCCAGTGCTACGCCGTCAATGGCGGGAAGATGTGGAACCGCGCGCGGGGCGAGCGGTGAAACACTGTGCGCCATGGAATGCCCCAGGATTATTGTTCGGGAATCTGCAGATCGCCCTTGCCGCCCGTATCACCCTCGCCTTCGGCTGGCGGTTGGGCTACAACACCATTCTTCTGGTCCGCCATGGACTTGCGCTTTTTCTCTACGTCGGCGGCATACTTCTTGAGGTCTTCGTCAAGAACTTCGACCTTGGCGGTCTTGCGCAATTCGTCCATAGTTTCCTGAACCTTCTTGCGCAGGAGAACATTGCGGATCGCCGACTTTACCTGGTCAAAAGGCTGCGCCGCGCCGGTTTTGCGGTCTTCAATCTTGATAACGTGCCAGCCGAAATCGGTCTTCACCGGTTGTGATACTTCGCCAACCTTCAAGGCAAAGGCCGCCTTCGAGAATTCGGCAACCATTTCAGGCGCCGTGAAATAGCCGAGGTCGCCGCCGTAATCCTTAGATCCGTCGAGGCTGTATTTCTTGGCAAGGTCTTCAAATTTCTCCCCGGCCTTGAGGCGGGCCAGGATATCCGTTGCTTCCTTCTCGGACCCCAGAAGAATGTGCCGCGCCCGCACCCGCTCCGTCTGCGCAACCTTGGCAGATTCAGAGTCATAGGCGGCCTTGATTTCTTCGTCGGTTACCTGGGGGCGGATTTTCTGGAAAAAATACGCATCGCGCAGGGCCTTGGCCTGGTAGAGGGCCAATCGCCGCTTGTATTCATCCGTATCGGCAACGCCTTCCTTGACGGCCAATTGGGCCAACAGGTGGCGCTCAACCAGGAACTCGACAACGAAGGGATAGCGCAGTTTCGGCGGCAAATCAGGCAACTGGCCGATGATGTCATCGGTGGCCATCTGCACTTCCGAAATCTTGATCTCATGGCCATTCACGATGGCGACAACCTTGTCGTCTTTTATCTCCTGCGCCGTGGTGCCGGGCGCCATGGCGGCGCCAAGAAAGCCGGTGAGCAGTGCAATCTTCACATAGTTTTGAATGCGTGGCATGAGACCCATTGTCCAAATTCTATTTATTCCAGCTGGAGCAAGCCCCGCCGCAACGCTCAATGGCCACCAAAAGAGGCAAGAATAAGCCGGATTTTCTTGTCTCTCGTGATGGCAACAAGCCTGAACTGCCGCGCACATTGGTCTTGTTGAACAGGCCGCGCAAGAGGGTGCAAACGTAGATTGGACACCTGTTGCTACCCTGCAACACATTGAAATATCAGGAATCCGCCCCTAATTGTGGATTCAGATCAAACACTGCCGGAATCTGGCCTCGCAACTAAGTCTAGACCTTTGAGAACCGAAGCCTTATCAGGCAGCAATTCTCGACACAATTTTCACGGGTCCTCCCGAAACAAGGAACGAATCATATGCTCGGACTGCGGTCAATCGCGGCAAAACTCTTCGGCACAACCAACGACCGGAAAGTCGTCAAATATCGCGCTCCGGTCGAGGAAATTAACAAGCTTGAGGCCGAATTCGCGGCCCTTTCGGACGCTGACCTGAAAGCCAAAACCCAAGGCTTCCGGGCCGAGTTGGCGGTCGGCAAAACCTTGGATGATCTTCTCGTTCCGGCCTTCGCCGTGGTCCGCGAGGCCTCCAAGCGCGCCCTTGGCATGCGCCATTTCGACGTGCAGATGATCGGCGGCATGGTGCTGAACGATGGCGCCATTGCCGAAATGAAAACCGGGGAAGGCAAAACCCTGGTCGCCACCCTCGCTGTCTACCTCAACGCCCTCGAAGGCAAGGGCGTTCACGTCGTCACCGTCAACGACTATCTGGCCAAGCGCGACGCCGACTGGATGGGCAAGATTTATAGTTTCCTCGGCCTCACCACCGGAGTCATTGTCCATGGCCTGTCGGACACCGAGCGCCGGGACATGTATGCCTGTGACGTAACCTATGCCACCAACAACGAATTGGGCTTTGACTACCTCCGCGACAACATGAAATACCATCTCAACGAGATGGTCCAGCGCGGCCACAGCTACGCCATCGTCGACGAAGTGGATTCGATCCTTATTGACGAGGCCAGAACACCCCTGATCATTTCCGGCCCCCTCGATGACAAGTCCGACCTTTACAATGCCCTGGACAAGTACATTCCAGAACTTACGGCTGATGATTACGAGCTCGATGAAAAGCAGCGCTCCTGCACCCTGACGGAAAAGGGCAACGAGCATCTTGAGCAGGTTCTCGGTGCTGCCGGCTTGCTGAAAGGCGACAATCTTTACGATGCCGAAAACGTCACCATCGTTCACCACGTTCAGCAGGCGCTGCGCGCCCATAAGCTGTTCCAGCGCGACAAGGACTATATCGTCAAGGACGACCAGGTGATCATCATCGACGAGTTCACCGGGCGCATGATGCCGGGACGGCGCTATTCCGAAGGCCTGCACCAGGCCCTGGAAGCCAAGGAACATACTGCAATCCAGCCGGAAAACGTGACGCTTGCCTCGATCACCTTCCAGAATTATTTCAGGCTTTACAAAAAACTGGCGGGCATGACCGGCACGGCCTCCACCGAGGCCGACGAATTTATGGACATTTACAAGCTTGAGGTCATCGACATCCCGACCAACGTGCCGGTGGACCGCAAGGATGAAGACGATGAAGTCTACCGCACCGCCCGCGAGAAATATGCCTCCATTATCGAAACCATCAAGGATGCCCGAGAGCGCGGCCAGCCGGTTCTGGTGGGCACAACCTCCATCGAGAAATCCGAAACCCTTGCCGCCATGCTCAAGTCCATGGGTGTGCCGCATAGTGTGCTGAACGCCCGCTACCACGAACAGGAAGCAGCCATCATTTCCCAGGCGGGCATTGCAGGCGCCGTGACCATTGCCACCAACATGGCCGGCCGCGGCACCGATATTAAGCTCGGCGGCAATCTCGACATGCGCATATCAACGGATTTGGCTGAAGTTTCCGAAGGCGCCGAGCGCACCAGGCGCATTGCCGATGTGACCGCTGAAATCGAAGCCAACAAGCAGAAGGTCATCGCCGCCGGCGGCCTCTTCGTCATCGGCACCGAGCGCCATGAAAGCCGCCGCATCGACAACCAGCTTCGCGGCCGTTCCGGCCGTCAGGGCGATCCCGGCCGGTCCAGGTTCTATCTCTCGCTCGAAGATGACCTCATGCGCATTTTCGGTTCCGAGCGCATGGATTCCATGCTGCAGAAGCTGGGCCTCAAGGAAGGTGAAGCCATTGTCCATTCCTGGATCAACAAGGCCCTCGAAAAGGCCCAGCAGAAAGTTGAGGCCCGGAACTTCGACATCCGCAAGAACCTCCTGAAATTCGACAACGTGATGAACGACCAGCGCAAGGTGATCTTCGAGCAGCGCATTGGCATCATGAAGGGCGAAGACGTCTCCGAAACCGTGGACGACATGCGCCATCAGGTCATCGACGATCTCATCTCAAAATACATTCCCGACAATACCTATGCCGAGCAGTGGCAGACCGCCGAACTGCGGCAGCATCTGCGCGAAGCCTTGGCCATTGATTTCCCTATCGAGGACTGGGCCAAGGAAGAAGGCATCGCCGACGAGGAAATCCGCGAGCGCGTCACGAAGGCGGCCGACGAATTCTATCAGGCAAAACGCGAGAAATTCACCCCTGCCATCATGCAGCAGGTTGAGAAGGCGGTTGTTCTGCAAACCCTCGACCAGCTCTGGCGCGAACACATTGTGACCGTAGAGCAATTGCGCCAGGTCATTCACTTGCGCGGTTACGGCCAGCGCGACCCGCTCAACGAATACAAGACTGAAGGCTTCAACCTCTTTGAGGCAATGATTTCCAAATTGCGCGAAACCAGCACCGCCCAGGTCATGCGCGTTGAAATCCAGTCGCAGGCCCCTGGCGAACTTTTGCCCGATGAGGATGATCTTCCCTACATGGAAGCCCACCATATCGACGCCACCTCAGGTGAAGACGATGTGGGCGAAGGCTTTCCGGTCTTCGGCCAGGCGACGGCCACAGCCGCTGTCGCTATTGACCCAAAACGGCCGGAAACCTGGGGCAAGGTCGCCCGCAACGAGCCCTGCCCCTGCGGATCAGGAAAAAAATACAAGCACTGCCACGGGGCCTTCGTTTAACTTAGCTAAGCCGCGCTGGAATATCTGATGGCCCCCATCATGCCCGCATTCATGTGGTAGAGATGGTGGCAGTGGAAAGCCCAGTTTCCGGGATTGTCCGCCGCAAACCTGATCGTCACCGAGGTTGAAGGCGGAACCAGAACCGTATCCCGCAGCGCCCCTTCGATGGCCACATTGTTGATCGCTGCAACCTTGAAATAATGCCCGTGCAGATGCATCGGATGGGCCATTCCGGTCTGGTTCTGCATGATGACTTCAATGCGCTCATTTTCACGAACCGTGAAAATCGTGTCATGCATGGAAGACTTGCCGTTGAGGGCCCAGAGATAGTCCGCCCCGCCCCCTGTCAGAGTCAAAATTTCAGTCCGCGTCACCGGTTCGGGTGGCAGCACCGCGACAGACCGCAGCTTCATCTCCTGTGCAAGGTTCACTTCCGGTGCCACGTCACCCTCGCTTGCGAGCCTGGCAATTTCGGTGCCCTGAGTTGCGAGATAAATGCCGGTCCGTGCGCTTAATCCTTCCGGCCGGAAAAGAATGGGCCATGCCCCGCTCCCCTCCGGCAGCTTCAAGCGGATATCCGCCCTTTGCGCGATGGCCAATGGAAACAGGGAAACCTTAAGGGGAAAGACCGCATTGCCATCAACCGCGATGAGTTCGCCGTGAAGAGCGCCCAGATCAATCCACAGGTTGCTGGCGGCTGACCCGTTGATGATCCGCAAGCGGATTTGCGTGGCCTTGCCAACCCGCACAACTTCCGGATCCGCAAGCGTCCGGTCATTGGCCAGATAGGCGTCAAACCTGACGTCGTTGACCATGGCCATCGCCATGCCGTCCATGGCATGGTCCGCGTGCCCTCCGCCGCCGCCTTTCAGTTCCGCCAGAGTTTCCTGCGGATCGCGAAACGTGAAATCATGCAGCATCACCACATGCTCCTGCTCGTCAAACAGGGGTTCAGCCGTTTCGCGCACGATCAGGGGCGCCGCCAAAAGCTGCTGCTCCTGCAATCCAACGTGGGAATGCATCCAATGAGTGCCGGAACGTGTGTTCACAAAATCATAGTCAAAGGACTCGCCGGGCTTCAGCGGCGCCTGCGACAGCATGGGAACACCGTCCTGGGCGGACGGCGGGTTCAATCCGTGCCAATGCAGAAGCGTTTCAACATCCAGTCCGTTTTTAACCCGCGCCCGGAACCGTTCCCCCAGCATCAGCGAAAGCCCATTTCCGCCACCGCCGTTTACAATGCCAAAAACCTTCGCGGCCCGGCCATTAACCTCAATAATTCGTGAAGCCACTTTGAGTTCGGCAGGCGTTTGCGCCGAAGCAAGGCCTGCTGCGAACGGTGCGGCTAAAATACCCTGAAAAACCGCCCGTCGTGATAACTTCTTGTTCATCTCAATCCACCGAAAGGCTTTCCCAAAAAGAGATTAATACAAACGAAGACAATGAATTAACATTCTGAAAACAAGTCAGGATTAAGGTCCCGGGTGACAGCGATTGTCGCTTTATGCAGGGTTGCCACAATGAAGAATGCAAAATTTCTAGCAAAGCTTTTCGTTCGCGACACCAGCGGAGCCACCGCCATTGAGTATGGCTTGATTGCCGCAGCCATGGGAATCATGCTGATCCCGGTGATGATTTCACTCTCTTCAACCGTTCAATCATCAATGTTTGACGTAATCGTGGGCTTTTTCCCGACGTAAGCTTCTTCGCGCTGCGCTGCCCCGCACACATTCCGTTTTCTAGACACTGCGGCCAATGGCCAAAAACTTCTCGCGTCTTTGCGTCCGCAGGACGTCTGGCGATACGCCGGCAAACGCCTCCAGGATCCGTCCTATCATTTCGCCGGCGGAAGCTATCGCCTGTTCCGGCTGGCGATGCGCACCGCCTAACGGTTCATTAACGATATCATCAATTACGCCAAGTCTTTTGAGATCCTGCGCCGTGATCTTGAGGGCCGCCGCCGCGTCCTTGGCGCGTCCCGCGTCACGCCAGAGGATGCTGGCGGCCCCTTCCGGCGATATGACGCTGTAGATTGCATGCTCCATCATCAGCACGCTGTTTCCCGTCGCAATGGCAATCGCCCCCCCGGAACCGCCCTCGCCAATAATCAGGGAAACCAGCGGCACCCCAAGTCCCATGCAACAATCGGTCGAGCGGGCGATCGCTTCGGCTTGGCCGCGCTCTTCCGCATCAATGCCGGGATAAGCGCCTGCCGTATCAACAAAGGTGATCACGGGAATGCCAAAACGCTCGGCCAGTTCCATGAGCCTGACCGCCTTGCGGTAGCCTTCGGGCCGCGCCATGCCAAAATTATGCTTGAGGCGCCCCTGTGTATCGGCCCCTTTTTCCTGGCCGATAACCACCACCGATGAGCCGCGAAAACGTCCAAGCCCGCCCACAACGGCAAAATCCTCGGCAAATTTCCGGTCGCCAGCCATGGGCACGAAGTCGGTGATGAGGCCATTGATATAGGCCAGCGCATGGGGCCGATCCGGATGGCGCGCCACCTGGGTTTTTTGCCAAGGCGTCAGGTTTACATAGAGATCGGCCAGGCTCTTGGAAGCCTTTTTCTCCAGCGCCTTCACTTCATCGGCAATTGAAACCGTGGCATCGCCGGCGGCGAGGGCTCGCAACTCGGCGATTTTTCCTTCAAGATCGGTAACCGACGTTTCAAAGTCCAGGTAGATCATGCGGCCTCAAAGGGAAGTGAATGAATTGGCTTTTGGCTGCGCCAGATGTGACCGCCGGACGGGGTAAAGTCAACTTTTCTTAGCTAAAGGATGGTGAATCTCCACCACGGCCTGTAGGCGTCCCGCCTGGACATGGGTGTAGATCTGGGTGGTCGAAATGTCCGCATGGCCCAGCATTTGCTGAACCGCCCTGAGGTCCGCCCCGCATTCAAGCAAATAGCTGGCAAAGGCGTGGCGCAGCACGTGCGGTGAAACCTTGCCAAGGTCGAGGCCGCAAGCCGCCGCCAGGGCTTTAAGCTCCAGGGCAAAATGCTGGCGTGTCAGGCAGCCGCTCGCGCCGTGCGAGGGAAACAACCACTTTGTTTCAGCCGCCTCCTGCGAGGCCAGGGTTTTGAGATAGGCCCGAAGAACGCTTCTCGCCCGGTCGGAAACCGGAACAAGCCGTTCCCGGCCGCCCTTGCCCTTGATTGCCAGAAAAGCGTCATCCGCCGTAACCGCCCGCACTGTCAGCCCGACAAGCTCAGAAACACGGAGGCCCGTGGCCGCCAGAAGTTCCAGCAGGCAGTACAGCCGCTCGGCCTTGAAACGCGCCTTGCCTTTTGCCCGCAAAACACGCGCCTGTGCCTCGGCCAGCAGCAGGCCAATGTCCTGGATCGAAAGCATCTTGGGCAAGGGCCGGCCCGCTTTAGGGCTTTCCACAATGGCTGCCGGATTGACAGTCACCAGGCCTTCGCCATGAATGAACTGATGGAACTGGCGGACCGCTGAAAGCCGCCGGGCCGACGTTGTGCGGGCAAAGCCGTGTTCCTCGAGGTCTGCCAGATAGGTCCGGATGTCATCACTCGAGGCGGTGAGAAGTGCCCGGCCCCTGGCCTCAAGAAAGGCCACATAGTGCTGGAGGTCGCGCCCATAGGCCTGCAGGGAATTTTCCGCCGCCCCGCGCTCGGCGCTCATCATCTCAAGGAACCGGTCCACGTGCCGCTGCGCTGTGGAAGACTTTGCGATGCTATCTCTGCCTGAGTTTTTCATGGGGTAAGGACTTCACGATCTCCGACTGCTCCGGCGGGAAATTTGCCAATCCCCACACGACGCCATAAACAGCGCCGGCCAATATGAGAATAACAAGCAGGAACCGAAGGCTGTCAGGCAAGTGCAAATCTCCAAATCACAAGGCAGTTTATCCCAGATGCCAGTAAATGACTACCTAATCAAAAGTCTTGGCGCACAGGCAAGCATTGGCAGAGTTCAGTCTTGCAAAGTGTCGTCCATTGCAACAATACTGAACTTAACAATGCAATCATCGGTGGGTAACGCTGAAACCCTAGGTGATAGTTGGGTCACAGTTGGATTGCTTGTAGAAAGGCGCTAGAACTGACGCATGATCAAAAAAGCTGTAGTCGTTTCAATTGCCGCAATGCTGTCGTTCGAAGGGAATGCTGTGTCAGCCGAGGGACTGTGCGATTTTACGAGCAAAAGACCGAAAAATGCCACCATTGGCGGCAAGATCGTACGTGGGCCATGGACAACAGACGATGAAGGCCAGTTCAAGTATGGCATGGAAGTTGGCGATACTGCGGAAGCCAAATGCGGACTGTTTCCAGGCACGGTAATTGTCCTGACAAACAAGTCGATCAGCGAATGCTCGCTGGGCAGTACCGTCGTAGCAACCGGGCGAGGACAGATTGGTTGGGCGCCGCCAGGCATTCCGATCTATAAAATGGTCGCTCTAAAATTGGAATGCCGATGAAATGGTTTCCACGGCAATGGCCGTGTAGCGACTTGCCTGGCAAACCTATAATTGTAGGGAGCGACAGATGAACTTTCGCAATTTTAGGTTTGCAGCATTAGTCATTCTCTTCGCCTTACTCCAGATTTTCCCTGCAATGGCACAGCAGCCGTTGAATGGGCTGCCGGATCCCAAGATTTGCACTTTCAGCACAGAGCCGCATTTGGCTTTACAGAATGCAGAATTTAATCTGGAAATACTGCAAATGCCCATCACATCAGCCAGTACTATTTGGTGGGAGTACAATACCAAATTTGGTGCTTATGAATACTACTACCAATGTATGAACCGATACTTCGATGTCGATCCGGAAAAGGCCAGGTCTCGGCTTCAGAATGACTTGGCGAATCTAGCGACTTATTTTGAAACGAAAGAAAAAATCGCAGAGGTCCGGCTCTACATGCTGGCGACTGTGCTTTCAGATATCGCGGCTGGCGAAGCCAGTCGTGGCAATCTGGCTGCGCGTTTTGAGGCAATTAAGAAGATCAAGACAATCATTGCCGGTGGCGAAAAGCTGATAAAAGAATACACTGCAGAAAAAGGTGCCAAGAGTTTTGATAAAGAATTTCTGTCGGCACTTAAATATCCACTTGCAGTTCAGATGTCTGCAGCAGGGCAAACAGAGCAGGCTATTGCCGTGCTCCGCGAGGCTGTTTCACTGGACGAAAGAAACACGCTCGCCGCTTCACGCTTGGCAAACTTGACTAGCCCCAAGGATGACAACGTTGTGGCTGCGCCGCTAAAAGTCAACATCGACAGAATGGTCCGAATGGATTCCCTGAGCTTCAATGGTGACGGAGCACTGCTGCTGGTCATGGCTGCCGATGGAACCTATCGGGAATGGAATTGGAGAGCGGGCACTATCAAACAACATGGTGCAATCCCGCTTAAAATGTCGAGATACAGTCGCATCGGATATCTACCGCAAGGTGAGGGATTTTATGCGATTGGCAAAAGTTATTTGGAAAACTCCCTTAACAAGGATGAACAGTATGGTGAAGTTTTTGAGTCCTGGGTACCCGGACACACCAAAGAAATTTTGTCGCTTGCCTCGGATTGGAACCCCATCCAATTCGCAACTGAAGCAGGATTTATTGTTTTTAACACGCAGGAAAAGACGGCACTACTTGATCCAGATGATGGGGCTGAAATACGCACAATAGAGCTGATCTATTCTGGATCCTTTGACCTTTTCGGTCAAAAGCAAACCCGAAAGAATTTGCGTAAGTCGGGGCAAATGCAAACCTACGTGACCTCCAATGACGGCAGCAAGTTCTCAATCGACAGCTTTCCAGCTGATGCATTCGTTTCTGTTGGAGAAGTCGCGACCGGAAAAGTCAGGCATATTCTGATTGCAGATAGTCAATATCTTGGCCAGCAAGTATTTTCTAATGACGGCCAGTTTCTTGCCGCATCAGATCAATTCACTCTGGCAGTGCATCTCTTCAACTATAAGACAGGCAAGCTGATTGCTAGACTCAAGGGACACGCTGATCCTGTATATGAAAACATGGTCTTCTCACCAGACGGAACGCTGCTGGCGACCTGGAGCCAAGACAAACGGCTAATTTTCTGGAGCACAAAAAACGGAGAAAAGGTTCGGCAATTAACTCCGGTAGAGGGACACGCGAGCGACGGCATTTTTTCACCAGACGGGACGAGGTTTGCGACCTCACATCATGACGGCGCGACGCGCGTATGGGATGTAACGTCGGGCACCTTAATCGTTACGCTCTATGCGTTGGACCCGGCTGGCGCGCACTCTGACAAGAACCTTGCGCTGTTGCCTGATGGCAGGTTTGCAACCAACTCGCCAGACGCATCTGCTTTGCTTCTGATGAATGGCAAACCGATCCCTGCCGACACATCTGCAAGAGCAAATCTGGGCGAATCTGTCTCAATCGATCTCAATTCTCCTTAGGAAACGCTAGGGTGTCGCTTACTTGTTCCTTTACTCAAAAATTATCTAACTGGACGCCGTGTAATTGAATTACTTCCAAACATGGATAGAATTGCTCCAAGTGATCTCAGGCAGAAAAGTAACTATAGGTGCTGGCATTCTTGGTAATGCCGCAGGAAATGAATACTTTTCACCCAAAGTTTCGCCAGCACAGGGAAGGGAATAATGGCGCGGCGTTCACTCTCAAAGGAGATAGAAGATATCCGGGAAAAGCTCGGAAATCATTCGATCGTGCTTGTCGGCCTGATGGGCGCCGGCAAATCCAGCATTGGCCGTAGGCTGGCCGAAAAGCTTGACGTCCCCTTTGTCGATGCCGACCATGAAATTGAGCTTGCCGCCGACAAGACCATCCCCGAAATTTTCAAGGACCATGGCGAAGCCTATTTCCGCGAAGGCGAGCGCCGGGTGATTTCACGCCTGATTGAAAATGGCGCGCAAGTCCTGTCCACCGGCGGCGGGGCTTTCATTAACGAGGAAACCCGCCAGGGCATTCAGGCCCATGGCATTTCGGTCTGGCTGAAGGCCGACCTGTCCCTGCTGATGAAACGGGTGATGAAGCGCGCCGACCGTCCCCTACTGCAGACCGATGATCCCGAGGCCGTCATGCAAAAACTGATGGACCAGCGCTATCCCATCTATGCCACCGCTGATGTAACGGTTGAAAGCCGGGATGTGCAGCACACGCAAATGGTCAATGAAGTTATCAAGGTTTTGGCCAAATGGCCGGGTTGGGAGCGGCTGAACAATGCAAGCATCTGACGGCGCGCGCCGCGATACCGTATCCGTCGATCTCGGAAACCGGGCCTATGACATTCACATCGGGGAAAACCTGTTGCAGGAAGCGGGCCGCCACATTGCTCCGCTTCTCAACCGGCCCTTCGCCGCCATCGTCACCGATGAAAACGTGGCCCGCCACCATCTCAAAACCCTGGAAGCGTCCCTCGCGGCGGCAGGCATCAAATCTGTTGCCATCATTCTGCCCGCAGGGGAAAAAACCAAGAGCTTCGCCGCATTGGCTGATCTGTGCGAACAACTGCTCGCTGCCGGCGTTGAACGACGTGATAAAATCATAGCCTTCGGTGGCGGTGTCATTGGTGACCTCACCGGCTTTGCCGCGGCCATTCTCCGACGCGGCGTCGAGTTCATCCAGATTCCCACCACACTTCTGGCCCAGGTCGATTCCTCCGTGGGCGGCAAGACCGGAATCAACTCGGCTCACGGCAAAAACCTCATCGGCGCTTTTCTCCAGCCGATAAAGGTTCTGGCCGACACCAGCCTGCTGGAAACACTGCCGCGCCGCGAACTGGGCGCGGGCTACGCCGAGGTGGCAAAATATGGCCTTCTCGGCGATCTTTCATTTTTCGAATGGCTCGAAGCCAATGCGGAAATCCTGTTGCGCGGCGATGCCCAGGCGCGCGCTTACGCCATTCACCAAAGCTGCAGCGCCAAGGCCGCCATCGTTGCGGAAGATGAAACGGAACAGGACGTGCGTGCTCTCCTCAACTTGGGTCACACCTTCGGCCACGCCCTTGAGTCCGCCACCGGCTACGGCAACCGCCTCCTGCATGGCGAAGGGGTGGCCATTGGCATGGTCCAGGCCTTTCGCTTCTCCGAACATTTGAAGCATTGCAAGCCGGGCACGGCAGACAGGGTTGCCAAGCACTTGAAAGCCGTGGGCCTTCCCACTCATATGAGCGAAATCGAGGGGATACTTCCGCCCATTGCCGAGCTTGTCGCCATCATGCGGCAGGACAAGAAGGCCCAAGGCGGCAAGCTCACATTCATTCTGGCGCGCGCCATTGGCGATGCCTTCATCGCCAAAAATGTTCCCGATTCAGCGGTGGCCGATTTTCTAACGGAGGACTTGAATAGAAAATGAGTTTTGATCTCAGCCTTCCGGCAGTGGCTATTGTTTTTCTGCTTCTCCTGTCTGCTTTTTTTTCCGGTTCTGAAACGGCCCTCACGGCAGCTTCAAGGGCCCGCCTGACCGAGCTTGAGCGCCGCGGAAGCTGGCGCGCCTCGGTGGCGCTTTCCCTCACGAAAAGCCGTGAACGCCTCATCGGCGCGCTGTTGCTCGGCAACAATGTCGTCAATATCTCAGCCTCGGCCCTTGCCACGGCAGTCCTCCTCAAAGCCTTCGGCGACAGCGGCGCCGTCATCGCGTCCGTCGCCATGACTGTGCTCGTGCTGATTTTTGGCGAGGTCATGCCCAAAACCTATGCCATCGCCTATCCTGAAAGGGTGGCCCTTGTCGTTGCCCCCATCTTGCGTGTGCTGGTGGCGGTGTTCGGCCCGATAGTAATCGCCGTTGAATACGTTGTAAAAAATGTCCTCCGCGTTTTCGGCGTGAACGTCTCCCATGTGCACGATGTCCTGTCCGCCCATGACGAGCTGCGCGGCACCATTGACCTGCACCACAAGGAAGGTGCTTTCATCACCAATGACCGCAACATGCTGGGCGGCATTCTCGATCTTCAGGATCTGGAAATTCTCGATGCCATGATCCACCGCACCAAAATGGTGGGCATAGATGCCGCGGACCCGCCCGAGAAGATCGTCAAGCAGGTTTTAAAATCGGGACACTCGCGCTTTCCCGTGTGGAAGGACAAGCAGGACAACATTGTCGGCATCCTGCATGCCAAGAACTTGTTCGCCGCATTGCAGGAAAGTGACGGGGACTCCGCCAAGGTCAAGATCGAGGATGTCATGAGCCCGCCATGGTTCGTGCCCGATACGCGCCCCCTTGCCGACCAGCTCAAGGCATTCCTCAGGCGCAAGACCCATTTTGCCATCGTTGTTGACGAATATGGCGAAGTGCAAGGCCTCATTACTCTTGAGGACATCATTGAGGAGATCATCGGCGACATCAAGGACGAGCATGATTTCGTCACTTCCGGCATCAAGCCGCAGCCCGATGGTTCCTATGTGGTTGAAGGCACCGTGCCCCTGCGCGACCTCAACCGTGCCTTGAACTGGAACCTGCCGGATGAGGAGGCCACCACAATTGCCGGCCTCGTCATCCATGATGCCCGCATGATTCCGGAGGTGGGCCAGGTGTTCAATTTTCACGGCTTCAGGTTGGAAGTTCTCAAAAAGCGCAAGCACCAGGTGACCTCGGTAAAACTGACCCCGGAAAATCTTGGCTAGGTTTTGGGCGCTGCCGCCTCAATCGCCAGCGCGTGCACCCGCTCTTTGAGTTCCGCCGCCAGAACGTGGTTAATCATCCGGTGCTGCTCGACCCGGGACTTGCCTTGAAACGCCGACGCGACAATCTTGACGCGAAAATGGCTTTCTCCGTCTGGCCGGGCTCCCGCATGGCCCTCGTGTTGCGACGATTCATCAATCACCTGCAGTGAAACGGGCGAAAACGCCGCTTGCAGCTTCATTTCCAGGGTTTTTCCAACCAATCCTAAGATCATTTTGCGTCCAGTGCGGTTCAGGGTTGCGACTTTTGCTTCATATCCCCATAATCATGCCCCATGAAACTTGATTCAAAGTATTTCGACAAAATCCGCATCAAAACCGGTCCCAACAAGAAGGAGCCGCCGGCCCCGACCATGTGTGAATGGCCGGGTTGCGCGAAGCCGTCGCGCCACAAGGCGCCCAAGGGGCGTGGCTTCGAAGGCCAGTTCCACAACTACTGCACCCAGCACGTGCAGGAATACAACAAGACCTACAATTATTTTGACGGGATGAAGGACGATGCCGTGGCGGGATTCCAGAAGGATGCCCAGACCGGCCACCGGCCCACCTGGAAACTGGGCCAGAACTCCTATGCCAACATCAATGGCATGCGCCGCAAGGCCCGGAATGTGAACGACCCCTATGCCATGTTCACCCCGAGTGCGGAGAATGTGAACGCCAAATTGGGCCGCGCCCTGCGCAAGAATGAAATCAAGGCGCTGAATACGCTGGGGCTGGACGAAACCGCCACCGCCGAAAAGGCCAAGTCGCAATACAAGCTCCTGGTGAAGCGCCTTCACCCGGATGCCAACGGCGGTTCGCGCGA
This sequence comes from Hyphomicrobiales bacterium, assembly GCA_038330285.1. Lineage (GTDB taxonomy): Bacteria > Pseudomonadota > Alphaproteobacteria > Rhizobiales > Aestuariivirgaceae > Aestuariivirga. The sequence goes on from JBBQNU010000026.1 coordinate 17,576, forward strand.
GAACGAGGACACCCTGAAAGCGGTGATCCATGCCTACGACACATTGCGGGCCAGCGGTTTCTGCTAGTTTGCCCCGTGTCTAGAACTTGCAGCCCCCCCTTGAACCGTTTAGAACCCAGAGCATTCCATGACACGCCCGGAAGAGAAGAATGAACAGATGAATAGTATGGCAAATGGTGACGCCCACGGAATGCCCGATGCCACCGCATCGGTAAGCCAGCTCTTTGGCTTTGAATCAAACATGATCGTCCCGTGCTACACCGCGACAACCGAACACGTGCCCGATCTCGATGAGGATTATCTTTTCAACCGCGACACCACGCTGGCGATCCTGGCGGGCTTTGCTTTCAACCGCCGCGTGATGATCACCGGTTACCATGGCACGGGCAAGTCAACCCATATCGAGCAGGTGGCGGCCCGCCTCAACTGGCCCTGTATCCGCATCAATCTCGACAGCCACATCAGCCGCATCGATCTCATCGGCAAGGACGCCATCGTGCTGCAGGATGGCAAGCAGGTCACCGAATTCCGTGAAGGCATCCTGCCCTGGGCCTATCAGCGCAACGTGGCGCTGGTCTTCGACGAATATGACGCGGGCCGCCCCGATGTGATGTTTGTCATCCAGCGCATTCTCGAATCTTCCGGCAAGCTCACCCTGCTTGACCAGTCCAAGGTCATTCGCCCGCACAAGGCGTTTCGCCTCTTTTCAACGGCCAACACGGTGGGTCTCGGCGATACCACCGGTCTCTATCATGGCACCCAGCAGATCAACCAGGCCCAGATGGACCGCTGGTCCATCGTCTCCGCCCTGAACTATCTGCCCCATGCCGAGGAAACCGGCATCGTGCTGGCCAAGTGCAAGAACTACGACACCGAAAAAGGCAGGAAGATCATCTCCAACATGGTGCGCATTGCCGATCTCACCCGCAACGCCTTCATGCAGGGCGATGTGTCAACCGTGATGAGCCCGCGCACCGTCATCACCTGGGCGCAAAACGCAGACATCTTTGGGGATCTTGGCTTCGCCTTCCGGCTGACCTTCCTCAACAAGTGCGACGAGCTTGAGCGCCCCATCGTGGCCGAGTTCTATCAGCGCTGCTTTGGCGAGGAACTGCCCGAGTCATCCGCCCATGTGGCCATTGCCTAGAGGCCCATCAGCCAATGGCAGAGGCCCGTGAAGGCAAAGCAGAGGAATTCAAGCGCGTCCTGAGCACCGCGATGAAAACCATTGCCGATGACCCGGAGCTCACCGTGAGCTTCGGCAATGAAGCGCCGTCCCTGTCCGGCAACAAGGCGAAGCTTCCGCAGGTCACCAGCCAGTTCACCCCCAAGGACATTGCCATTACCCGCGGGCTTTCCGACAGTTTCGCCCTCAGGATCTCCAACCACTCGGACCAGATTCACAGCAAGTATCGCCCCGAGGGAAAGAATGCCCGTGCGGTATTTGAAGCCGTGGAACAGGCGCGCATCGAGGCCCTTGGCGCCAATGCCATGCCCGGCATGGCCCAAAACCTGAATGCCGCCCTAGAAGACCGTTTTGCCAAGGCCGTGGTCAACCGCTCCAGCAACCGCAGGGATACGCCCCTTGAAGAGGCCGTGGCCCTTATGGTGCGTGAACGCCTCACCGGCCAAGCGCCGCCCGCCAATGCCAAAATGTATGTTGATCTCTGGCGTCCCTGGATCGAGGAAAAGGCCGCATCGCGCCTCAGCAACCTGGGCCACGCCATTCATGACCAGACGGAATTTGCGAGGGCCTCGCGCGATATCATCGCCGCCCTCGACATGGCCGATGAGCTTGGCGACGATCCCGATCAATCGGATGAGACCGACAATCAGGATGACACTGAGCCCGATGCCGGCGAGCGCCAGGAAACCACTGATGGGGAAGACGAGGAAAGCCAGCAGTCCGCCGCCGAGGAATTGCAGGACTCCGAAGGCGACACTGATGCTTCCGAAATGGAATCCCAATCGAAGGACATGGATGAGTCCCCCGATGACGTGGAAGGCGAGGAGCAGAATGATGGCGATGAGCCTTGGCGGCCCCAGCTTCCCTTCTCGTCGCTCACCAATGATAATTTCTACAAGGTCCACACCAACCAGTTTGATGAGGAAATTGCCGCCGAGGATCTCTGCGACGCGGAGGAACTGACAAGGCTGCGCAATTATCTGGACAAGCAGTTGTCCAATCTCCAGGGCGTTGTGGCCCGCCTTGCCAACCGCCTGCAGCGCCGCCTCATGGCCCAGCAGAACCGCTCCTGGGATTTCGACCTTGAGGAAGGCGTGCTTAATACCGCCCGCCTTGTGCGCATCGTCATTGACCCCATGCATCCCCTGTCCTTCAAGATGGAACAGGACACAAAATTCCGCGACACCGTGGTGACGCTGCTCCTCGATAATTCCGGCTCCATGCGGGGCCGCCCCATAACCGTTGCCGCAACTTGTGCCGATATTCTGGCCCGGACCCTTGAGCGCTGCGGTGTGAAGGTTGAAATTCTGGGCTTCACCACCAAGGCGTGGAAAGGCGGCCAGTCGCGCGAAAAATGGCTGGGCGCCGGCAAGCCTCCAAACCCCGGCAGGCTCAATGACCTCCGCCACATCATCTACAAATCCGCCGACCAGCCCTGGCGCCGCGCCAGGCGCAATCTCGGCCTGATGATGCGTGAAGGTCTGCTCAAGGAAAACATCGATGGCGAAGCCCTGATCTGGGCCCATAACCGCCTGCTGGCGCGCTCGGAACAGCGGCGCATCCTCATGGTCATTTCCGATGGCGCGCCGGTTGATGATTCAACCCTTTCGGTGAACTCCGGACACTATCTCGAGCGCCATCTCCGCCAGGTCATAGCCGATATCGAAGGCAAGTCCCCCATTGAGCTTATCGCCATCGGCATCGGCCATGACGTGACCCGCTATTACAAACGCGCCGTGACCATTATTGATGCCGAAGAACTGGGTGGCGCCATGACCGAAAAACTGGCCGAGCTCTTTGAGGAGAACGGCCCCCAGGACAAGCGCGCCGCCCAACCCAAGCGCCAGCGTGCCGGCGCGTGAAAGGTTTTCTGCCTGCGCTGGGGCTTCTCTTCGGTCTTGCAGCATCTTCCGCCACAGCCGAACCCGTCACCGTGACATCCGCCAGTCTCAGCCGCTTCGCCCTTCTCACCAATGCCACAAGCTTCGGCCCTTTGACCTGGCGTGGCGGCCTTGAACTCACCAGCACGAACACGAAATTCGGCGGCCTGTCAGGCCTGATCATGTCGGACGAATGTACTTCGATGCGCGCCGTGAGCGATGCGGGCCGCTGGCTCACCGCCAGTGTGACCTACAATGATAGTGCCCTGTCAGGCCTCACCAAAGCCTCCATCCTCCCCATTCTCGATGACAAGGGAAAACCGCCGCCGAGCAAGCGCTGGGGCGATGCGGAAGCAATCGCTGCCGGGCCAAACGGGAAGACCATCGTGGGCTTTGAGTCGCGCACCCGCGTGGGCGCCTATGATCTCGCAGGCAAGGGGATGACGGCCAGGTTCCAGAATCTCAATCCGCCCAAGGACATTGTGCGCGGCAAGCGCAACGGCGAGCTTGAATCCGTGGGCTATTTCAACAGCGGCGCGATGAAGGGTTATTATATCGCCGTTGCCGAAACCAATCTTGACACCCAGGGGAATACCAAAGCCTGGGCTTGGAACGGCAAACTGAGCATTGCCTTTTCCATCAAGCAGCTTGCAAGCTATGAGATCACTGATATCGCGCTACTGCCAAATGGCGATGTTCTGGTTCTGCAGCGCAGCTACAGCGCCATGACCTTGCCCGGCATGGCCATGAGCCGGTTCCCCGCAAGTGACATCAAGCGGGGAAAAACCATTCGGCCCGAAACGCTGCTTGACGTGCGGGCCCCCTTCTACGCCATCGACAACATGGAAGGCCTTGCCGTTTGCGAACGGAACGGCGAGCTCCGCCTCAACATCCTCTCAGACAATAATTTCAAGACTGACGTGCAAAGAACGCTGCTGCTGCAATTTGCCTATACACCATGAGCGCTATTGATCGTATCCATACCAATCGCCTGATCCTGCGGGAGCACACACTTCTCGATTTTGAGGCCCTTCACGCCATGTGGTCTGAACCCGGCGTTTATCACCATATTATCGGCCGCCCCTCGACGCGTGAAGAATCCTGGAACCGGCTGCTCCGCTACGCCGGCCATTGGGCATTGCTCGGCTATGGCTACTGGGTGGTGGAAGAGCGCGCCACCGGCAGCTACGTGGGCGAAATGGGCTTTGCCGATTACCACCGGGATATTGACCCGCCGCTCGATGGACGGCCCGAAATGGGCTGGGCTCTGAAAACCGCTGTCCATGGCAAGGGCTACGCAACCGAAGCCCTGCAGGCGATTGCCGCCTGGGGTGACGCCCATTTTGCGGGCAAGGAAACCTCCGCCATGATTGCTCCCGGAAACACCGCTTCAATCCGCCTTGCCGGGAAAATCGGTTTCGTGAAGAAACTGGAAACCACCTACAAGGGCGAGCCAACGCTGGTGTTCTATCGCACCCCTAAGACTTAGGCTTCATATTTTTCAAGAAAAGCCTCAGCGCTGAGCAAACGCATATCTTCGATAACGCCCGCCAGCCTGTCATGCTCCCAGTCCCACCAGGCAAGCGTTATGATCCGTGTACTGATCTTCGGTTCAAATCGCCAGCGCATGAATTTTGCCGGAATGCCGGCGACAATGGCATAGGGTTCCACATCCCGTGTCACGATGGCGCCCGCCGCCACAACGGCTCCGTGGCCAATCTTCACCCCTGGCTTGATGATCGCCCCATGCCCGATCCAGACATCATTGCCGGTCTCAACTGATTTTCCCTGCCGCCGCGCGCGGAATTCGCTGTCGAGTTTTTCGCCAAGAAAATATTCATTGGCCCGGTAGGTCATCTTGTGCTGGCTCACCCGCTCTATGGGATGTTCAAGGGCATTGATCCGTGTGTTCGCGGCAATACAGCAGAATTTTCCGATCTTCGCATAGATCGCTTCCGCCTGGCGCTCGACATAGGAATAGTCGCCAAGCTCCGCATCGGAAAAGGCCACGCGCTCCTTGATTTCAGTAAAGCGCCCGAGTTTGGCATTCCGCAAAACCGCCGACGGGTGAACGATGGGTTCCCCGCTGCGGGTGGCCGTCGGCGAATGGCGTTTTGGCGCTTTGCTCATGGCCTGAACCTAAAACAAAAGCCGCCCATTTTGGAGCGGCTTCTGCAAATCTTGGGATTTGAAATGATCAGGCAGCTTTTTCCACCAGCTTCTTGGCAATCGAGCTCTTCAGCTTGCGTGCCTTGATGGAAAGGTCGTCGTTGCTTGCCTTCAAAAGAAAGGCATCAAGCCCGCCGCGATGCTCAACCGTCTTGAGCGCATTGGCGCTGACGCGGAACCGGTAAGTGAGGCCCATGGCATCACTGATCAGGCTGACATTGCACAGGTTCGGCAAAAAGCGCCGCCTGAGCTTGTTGTTGGCATGGCTCACATTGTTGCCCGCCAGTGGGTTCTTGCCTGTCAACTCGCAAACTCGAGCCATGGTACGTACTCCGCAATATAATAAAGGCCAGACCATGAGGGGTCCGGCTCGGTTGGCGCTTCTATAAGTGGAGAGCCAGCCCCGGTCAAGCAGAACGGCAATAATTTCCGCCGCGGCCTCGCGTCCCGCTTTAGGACAGGCAGGTTAACAGCCAGAGCGCCAGATTTGCCTAAACCCTTAAAACGAAACCGGTTTCTAGTGGCTCACGGCAAACCGGCCACCATATCTTGCGAGAACAAAAAGTGAAAATACGGCAATCCGCGATTCGCCCACCTTCTGTTCTCAAACCGGAACGCTTCGTTAATTTTAAAATTGCAAGTGGCGGCAGGGCTTTTACCCCTCATTAACAGATAGAAATAAAGCTTAAGAAAAAAGCTGAACTTTTATCTATCCCCAGGCGGGACATCCACGGCACGAAAATTCCGCGCCAGCAAAAGCCAGGCATTACCAAGGAACATAGAATGAATCTGTCATGAGTCAGCGATTCGCCCACCTTATGTTCTGCTTTGAATCCAAATCTTTCGCAGGCGGAGCGAATTGACACAGCCTCGAAAAGCCTTCGCCTCCGGTTGACATCAGACATTTCGCATCTACCTTGTGGTGATGCCGCAAATCCGAAATGTCACCGCCGTATTGGGCCCCACCAATACCGGCAAAACCCACTTGGCGGTGGAGCGCATGCTGGCCCATGGCGGCGGCATGATCGGCCTGCCGCTCCGGCTTCTCGCCCGGGAAATCTATGACCGGGTGCGGCTGAAAGTCGGCGATCACGCCGTGGCCCTTGTGACCGGCGAGGAAAAGATTATCCCGGCCTCGCCGCGCTATTGGGTGGCAACCGTCGAGGCCATGCCGCCTGACATCGAAGTGCCGTTCCTCGCCATCGATGAGGTTCAGCTCTGCGCCGATTTCGAGCGCGGCCATATTTTCACCGACCGGGTTTTGCACCGGCGTGGGCTCGAGGAAACCATGCTTCTGGGCGCTGCCTCCATGAAGCCCATCCTTGAAGCCATGCTGCCCAAAACCAGCTTCATCGCCCGGCCGCGCTTTTCCAAGCTCACCTATGCGGGTGTGAAGAAAATGACGCGGCTTCCCCGAAGATCCGCCATCGTCGCCTTCTCCGCCGAGATGGTTTATTCCGTGGCCGAACTCATCAGGCGGCAAAATGGCGGCGCCGCAGTGGTTTTGGGCGCCCTGTCGCCGCGCACCCGCAATGCCCAGGTGGCCCTCTATCAATCCGGCGACGTGGACTACATCGTCGCCACCGATGCCATCGGTATGGGCCTCAATATGAATGTCGATCACGTGGCCTTTGCCGCCACGAGGAAGTTCGACGGCTTCCAGTACCGCCAGTTGAACCCCGGCGAGCTTGGCCAGGTCGCCGGCCGCGCCGGCCGCTACATGAACGACGGCACATTTGGCTGTACCGGGGAAGCCGAAGCCTTCGATCAGGAAACCATCGACCGCCTGGAAAACCATAATTTCGACAGCATCCGCTCGCTGCAATGGCGCAACCCGGACCTTGATTTCGGCTCGCTGGAGCGCCTGCGCCGCAGCCTCACCACCATGCCCCAGCACGATGGCCTCACCCGCGCCCAGGCAGGGCCCGATATCCAGGCGCTGGAAGCCGTGGTGCGTGATGCTGATGTTGCCGGTCTGGCCAAATCCAGGAGCGATGTCGAGCTTCTCTGGTCGGTCTGCCAGTTGCCGGACTACCGCAATATTTCGCCCGCCGAACACGCCCACCTCGTGGGCCGCGTCTTCAATTTCCTGGCCAATCCCCCGGGCTATATTTCCGAGGATTGGTTCTCCCGCCAGCTCAAGCATTGCGAGAATACCGAGGGCGATCTCGATACGCTCTCTAACCGCATCTCCCATGTCCGGACCTGGACCTTTATTGCCAATCGCGGCAATTGGCTGAAAGCCCCCCTCTATTGGCAGCAGCGCGCCCGCGAGATAGAAGAGAAGCTGTCAGATGCGTTGCATGAAAGGCTAACCCAGCGTTTCATTGACCGCCGGACCAGTGTATTGATGCGCCGCCTGGCACAAAAGGAAGAGTTAATGTCGAGTGTTGAAGAAGACGGCGCCATTCAT
>JBBQNU010000027.1:0-24732 GCA_038330285.1 Hyphomicrobiales bacterium
CAATACGGTCGTGCTGGCCATAGGGTCACTGCTCATCGTTGCAATCTATCCCTTCATGAAGCGCATTACCAACTGGCCGCAGTTGGTCCTCGGCCTTGCCTTCAACTGGGGCGCGCTGGTGGGCTGGAGCGCGATTGAGGGTTCGATTTCCTGGCCACCGGTCATGATCTATCTCGGCGGGATTTTCTGGACGCTGGCCTATGACACGATCTACGCGCACCAGGACAGGGAAGATGATGTGCTCATCGGGGTCAAATCAACCGCCCTGCATTTCGGCGAAAGCACCAATGCCTGGCTAAGCGGCTTCTTTGTTCTCGCCCTCATTTCAATCGATACCGCGCTTTGGCTTGCGGGCGCATCTTACATTGCCCATATGGGAGTGGTGTTTGCGGCCCTTCACGCCGGGTGGCAGATCAAACGATTGGAAACAGATAATTCCGCCCTTTGCCTTCTCCTGTTCAAATCCAACCGCGACTTTGGACTCATCATTGCCACTTTTCTTTTTCTGGATTGCCTCATCCCATGACTGACGACCTTCTCACTCTCGCCGAAGATGTTCTATCGCGCGCCCGGAAGCTTGGCGCCGATTCCGGTGATGCCCTTGCCGTTGACGCGCAGGGCACCGACATCGAAATGCGCCAGGGCGAAATTGAAAAGCTTGAGCGCACGGAATCGCGCGGCGTGGGATTGCGGGTTTTTGTCGGCCATTCTTCGGCGCTGATTTCGGGCAGTGTGTTTACGCCTGAGTCGTTCAACCGCCTGGCGGAAACAGCGGTTGCCATGGCGCGGGCCGCGCCGCCTGATCCTCTTGCCGGGATTGCCGCTGCTGAACTTCTTGCAAGAAACCTGCCGCAGCTTGATCTGGTATCGGCCTACCTGCCGGAGTCCGGCGAGCTCAAAGCCCTTGCTCTGGCGGTGGAAGGCGCTGCCTTGGCGGTACCGGGCGTGAGCAAATCGGGAGGGGCAAGTGCTTCCGCCTCGCAGCGGAAAATTGCCCTGGTGACGAGTGCCGGTTTTGGCCAGGCCTATCAGCGCACCGGCGTGTCACTTAGCGTTTCCGCGATTGCCGGTGAAGGCACTGGGATGGAGCGCGACTATGACTATTCCGCTGCCTGCCATTTTGAGGATTTGAAAACGCCGCAGGAGGTGGGGAAAAGTGCGGGCGAGCGGGCGGTCAAGCGGCTCAATGCCCGGAAGATCGCTTCGCAGGCGGTCACCGTGATCTATGACAGGCGGGTTGCCTCAAGCCTGCTCGGGCATTTGTCTTCGGCCATCAATGGCGCCGCAATCGCCCGGGGCACGAGCTTTTTGAAGAGCAAGATGGGCCAGCAGATTTTCGCAAAGGGCATTTCTGTTATTGATGATCCCCTGCGCTTGCGAGGGCTGGCTTCGCGGCCCTTCGACGGTGAAGGGCTTTCGTCAAGCCGGAGAGAATTGATTGCCGATGGCATTCTCACGGGCTGGGTGCTTGATCTGCGCTCGGCGCGGCAGCTTGGACTTGCCCCCCCTGGTAATGGTTCGCGGGGCCTCGGCGGCCCGCCCGGCCCTTCCACCTCCAACCTTCATCTGGAACCGGGGCAACTCAGCCCGGAGGAGATGATCGGTTCGCTCAGCCAGGGCCTCTACATTACCGAGCTTATCGGCAACAGCGTTAACTTGGTGACCGGCGATTACAGCCGTGGCGCTTCCGGTTTCTGGATTGAAAACGGGCAGCTCGCTTTCCCGGTCAGCGAAATAACCATTGCCGGAAATCTGGGCGACATGTTCATGACGCTTGAGCCGGCCAATGATCTCATCTTCAAATCCTCGACAAATGCACCGACCTGCCGGGTGGAAGGATTGACCCTCGCCGGAACCTGAGCTAGGAGCGAAAGCATGAAAAGCCCCGAGAAAAAACCCGCACCTGCAAAACAACTGGTTCATCTCGTCTTTGGCGGCGAGCTCCATGACGTCAAGAATGTTGATTTTAAGGATCTCTCGAAGCTGGATGTGGTCGGATTCTTTCCGAACTACGCGGAAGCCCACAAGGCCTGGCTGGGCAAGGCACGCGAAACCATCGACAACGCCCAGATGCGCTACTTCATCGTGCATCTGCACCGCCTGCTCGATCCCGCGACGGAAAAAACGACGCGCAAGAAAACCTAGATCATTCACTTCTCTCATCATGCCCGCACTCGATGCGGCATGATGAGAAGGGGGAAGGGCCTAGATCAATCCATCCTGCTGCGCTCCCCCAAGCGCATAGGCGGTGCAAGGGTTGTCCCGCGACAGGATTTGAAGACGGGCTTTGGCATCGACGCAATCCTGCTTCATCTGGCGGACCAGTTCTTCCACCGAATTGAATTTCTGGTCGGGGCGGATGAGATCGATGAATTCCACCAGAAGCGTCCGCTCATAAAGATCTTCATTCATGTCAAACAGGTGGACTTCAAGAAAGGTTTGGTCCGTTTCAAAGGTCGGGCGATTGCCGAAATATCCGGCGCCGCCCCACGCCCTTGAATTTTTCTGCGCGCCATCGCGCACCCGGACCGCATATATGCCGCGAATGGGTTCGGCGCCTTCTTCCAGAATGATGTTTGCCGTTGGAAAGCCAATGGCACGGCCGCGCTGATCGCCCCTCACAACCTTGCCCATCACAGTCCAATAGTAACCCAGCTCGCGGGCAGCGGCGGCCATGTGGCCACGGCGCAAGGCCGAGCGAATTGAACTCGATGAAAACGGCGAATTGCTGTCGCCCTCGTCGGCCACCTGGTCAACAACGGTGACATCAAATCCCAGTTGCTGGCCGAGTTCCTTGAGAATGGAAGGATTGCCCTTGCGGCCACGGCCAAAATGAAAATCATAGCCGGTGACGACATGGGCGGCTTTCATTTTTCCAATCAGGTATTGCTTGATGAAGTCCTGCGGCTCCAGCATGGAAAGGGCCTTGTCGAAATTGAGACTCAGGACAAAGGAGGCGCCAAGAACCGCGGCCAGGCGGGCTTTCAGGGGAAGCGGCGTCAGGCGGAACACCGGTTCATCGGGCTTGAAAAAACTCCGGGGATGGGGCTCGAAGGTTACGATGCCCCAGGATTTGCCCAAACGAGCCGCCTGCTCCTTGGCAACAATGAGCAGTTCCTGGTGGCCGCGATGCAGTCCATCAAAGTTTCCGATCGCCACCACGGCATGATGAAATTCCAGGGGAACGGCCTCATGGGCCCCAAGCAAACGCATTCATTCTCACTTCAGCCACGCGACGGCACAAATACCGTTGCTTCGCCTTCAACCACAATCTTGCCATTCACTTCGCAATGGCAGGCAAACTGGGCGCGGCGCTTAGCCATATCAAGACTCGCCACGCGGGCCAAGGCCTTCACCGTGTCGCCAATGCGGACGGGCGCAAGAAACCGCAGGTTTTGCGATAAATAGATGCAACCGGGGCCGGGAAGCCTGGTGCCCAGAACGGTGGAAATGAAACTGGCGGTCAGCATGCCATGGGCAATGCGGGATTTGAAAAACGTGCCGGAGGCATATTCTTCATCCATGTGGACGGGATTATAATCGCCGGAAACATCGGCAAAGCTCTTGATATCGCCCTCGGACACGGTCTTCTCATGGCTGGCCTCCATGCCAAGCTCGAGATCTTCAATGAAATAGGATGACATGGGTGCTTGCTTACCGTTGTTGCGTTGCAGCATGGTAGATTATGTGGCGCTGCAACACAAATGCAACTTATGACCTATTCACCACGCCAGGTGGTGAAGGATTTTAACGATTTTGGCATGGGGAACCTTGGCTTCGACGCGGGCAAGGGTTGCGTCCAGGCCGTCGGAAGCGTCGGTCACCCCGTCAGCGATCAGGACAACTTTTATGCCAAAGTCGGCAGCCCCCTTGATATCGGTTTCCGGGCCGTCACCAATAGCCAGCACTTTTGATTTTTCGATTTCCCGCCCGGCGATGGCTCCCGCCGTTTGCAGCGCCAGATTATAAATCGGTTCATAGGGCTTGCCTGCCATCAAGACGGTGCCGCCCATGCCCGCGTATTTTTCAGCGAGCGATCCGGCACAATAGAGAAGGCGATCGCCCTTGCGCACCATCTTGTCGGGATTGGCGCAAATCATCGGAAGCCTCAGGTCCTTCATGCGCGACAGCAGCTCGCCGTAATCGGCAGGCGTTTCCACATCGTCATTAACGAGGCCCGTGCACAACACCGCATGGGCTTCGGCCAGGGGAACGTCTTTCACCATCTGGCCTTCAAACAGGGAAAGGTCGCGCGGCGGACCAAGGTAATAGACCTTGCCCTTCGCATGCTCCCTGACCAGGGTTTGCGTGACGTCGCCTGAGGTCACCACCCGGTCATAGCTTTGCGGTGGAATCCTGAGATTGTTCAGGTGCCAAACTACATCGCGCGAGGTGCGTGGCGCGTTGGTGACCAGAATGACAATGCCGCCCTGTTTCCGGTGCTGGGAGAGGGCGTGGGCGGCCGCTGCGTAACCCTTGAGGCCATTGTGAACAACGCCCCAGATATCGCAGAACCAAACCGGATAGTCAGCAGACAGGCTTTTCATCAGGCTTATGCGGCTACGCTCAGGTCATTGGCGGCGTTCATGCCGGCATTGATTTTAACCCGGCGCGGCGGGGCGAAGTAATGGCCCGCCACGAGGCGCGCGATCTGCGAGGCGGTGGCGGCCTGGGCGGAATTTTCCACATTGGTCATGAGCAACTGGAATTGCATGCCACGGGCAACCTGCGCGAAATCAAGCCAGGTTTGCGTGGTGCCGAAGCCGGGTTCAATAGAGCGCGCTTCAACGCCGATGAACTTCACGCCGAGGTGGCGCAGCGCCGGCAGATCAAGACCGGCTATTGATGCTTCAGTGAGGGCCAGGGTCGCACCCATGCGGGCAATGGCCGCAAGGCCGGAAATGCCGGCATCGTTCAGGCCGGCCAGGGATTCATAGGTGAGTTCAAAGACCACGCCTTGCGCCACATTGTCGGCTTCCGACAGCATTTGCGTAACCATGGCAATGGTGTGTTGGCTCACGAGGGTTGCTGCCCCCATGGGAATGAACATGCGCATGGCGGGATGCTTGGCGCGCAGGCGGCGTAGCAGCGGAATGGCCTGGTTGATGACATGGACGTCAAGGGTTGGACGCAGCTCGCCGCGATCGGCATTCAGGGTCAGCTTTGAATAATCAATTTCAATGCCATTGGCGGCGGTGATGCTGAAGCGCACCCGGTAATGGGCGGTGCGGTTGGTTGTCAGGTCAATGATGGGCTCCAGCAGAAAATTGAAATGCTCGCGGACGGCTGCGCCTTGCAGCGTTATCGGGAATTCGGCCGCGCTCTGTTGCTGCTGCATCTGCTGCTGCATGCGGGCGTTGGCGACGTCTGCCGCGTAGCGTTCCGCCAGTTCGTTGAACTGGGCCCGCATGGCTGCCATTTCTTCCTGGATTTCCTTTTCGGAAAGTCCCATGCGGCGCTTCAGGTCGGCGATCTCGTTTTCAAAGAGCTTGGCGGTGACAAAGGACTTGTTGTATTTTTCGTCCGCGGCGCGGCGCTCACGGGCGATGCCGCGGATGGCGTCCTGAAGGGTGAGGCCGCGGGCCCAGCCCAGGCCAATGACGAAGAGCTGCCCGATGGCCAGAAGAAAAATGGCGGCAACAACGGCTTGGGCCTGCTGGGTTTTAGCGACCAAAACGAAAACCCCGCATGCAATTGCAAAGCAGGAAAACACTGCAAGAACCAGAACGCTTGGCCAACCACGCACTTGCATATAACCGCGAATTATCCCCGTTAACCTGAATCATTAGGGCCAAAAACCAAACGAGTCTATGGCCCCAAGATTCTGGAAATGGAAACGTGGTTAATCAGGCAACGGATTTCAGAACTTTCGGCATCTTGTCGCTGAAAATTTCATCAATCTGGTTTTCCGTGATCATCAGCGGCGGCGACAGCGCAATGGTGTCGGCAGTGATGCGGACGAGGAAGCCAAAATCATGGAAGGCGTTTTCCATGGCCTTGTAGGCGCGAAGCCCCGGCGAACCTTCAACCGCCTTCAGGTCAAAGGCGGCCACGAGGCCTAGGGTCCGGATGTCCTCGATCAGCGGATTGCCCTTGAGGGACATGGCCGCATCGGCCCAGACGCCTTCAAGCTTCCTGGCATTTTCAAAAAGCTTCTCATCGCGGTAGAGATCCATGGTGGCAACACCGGCAGCCGCGGCGATTGGGTGCCCCGAATAGGTGTAGCCATGGAACAGTTCAATGGCGTGGTCCGGCCCATTCATGAAAGCATCATAGATGCCCTGGCGCACCATGACGCCGCCCATGGGCACGGTGCCGGAGGTAACGCCCTTGGCAAAGGTGATCATGTCGGGCAGCACACCAAAGCGCTCGGCGGCAAAGGCATAGCCCAGGCGGCCAAAGCCGGTGATGACTTCATCGAATATGAGCAGGATGCCATGCTTGTCGCAGATTTCGCGCAGGCGCTTGAGATAGCCCTTGGGCGGCGGCAGCACGCCAGTTGATCCGGCCATGGGTTCAACGATGACGGCGGCAATGGTTGAGGCATCATGCAGGGCCACGAGGCGTTCCAGCTCGTCAGCATAATGCATGCCGTAGTCGGGCTCGCCCTTGGTATAGGCCTGTTCCTTGCGGTTGTAGGTGTGGGGAATGTGGTCAACGCCGGCCAGCATGGTGCCGAACATCTTGCGGTTGCCCACCATGCCGCCCACGGAAATGCCGCCGAAGTTCACACCATGATAGCCACGCTCACGGCCAATCAGGCGGGTGCGGCTGGCCTGGCCCTTGACGCGCTGATAGGCCAGGGCGATTTTCAAAGCGGTGTCGGCGGCTTCCGAACCGGAATTGCAGAAGAAGGCATAGTTCAAATCGCCGGGGGCCATGGTGGCAAGGCGCGAGGCCAGCTCAAACACCTTGGGATGGCCGTACTGGAAGGTGGGTGCGAAATCGAGTTCGGCGGCGGATTTCTGGATTGCCGCCACGATGGGATCTCTGCAATGGCCGGCGTTTGAACACCAGAGGCCGGCGCTGCCATCGAGAATGGGGCGGCCCGACATGTCATAATAATGCATGTTCTTGGCACGGGCGATCATCCGCGGACGCTGCTTGAAAGCCCGGTTGGGGGTAAATCCCATCCAGAAGGGTTCAAGATTGTTGGGCGAGGCTTCCCAGGTTTTGGCGTCACTGTGGATCTGCGGCTTGTTCATTGAAAAGACTCCGGCTGATATTTTCAGCCAAACTAGCAGAACTCGGCCAACAAAGGAAACAACCAGACTCAATCATTGCCCCACACCAGATTTGACAAAAAAGCACCACAATGGACGTCCAGCCTAAAATCAGAGGGGCGACACTCAAGGAATTCTCATGTCATCAGTTTCAAACATCATCGCCGGAGGGCTGATTGGCCTTGGCGTGGCCTGCGGCGGCTTTCTGGCCGGTGAATCGCTGGTAAAAAGCCGGCTGGGCTTCCGTACCGTCACGGTCAAAGGCCTGTCGGAGCGCGAGGTGAAGGCCAATCTCGGCTTCTGGCCGGTGCGCTTTGTGGCCACGGGGCCCACTCTTGAAGAGGCGCGTGCTTCCCTTGAAGTTTCACAGGCGGCGGTCAAGGCCTTCCTCATGTCGCATGGCTTCACCGAGCAGGACATGCAGGTGCAGAACATCCAGGTTGAAGACCGGCTGACCGGTTACAACAACCAGGGGGTAGCACCTGAAATGCGCTTTGTCCTCACCGAGGATATTCTGGTCAAATCATCGGAAGTGCAAAAGCTCGCCGATGCCTCGCGGATGATCGGCGACCTGCTGAAATCCGGCGTGGTGTTTTCGTCGGACGCCTATAATGCCGGACCCTCATTCATTTTCACCGATGTGAACGAGCTCAAGGGTGACATGCTCACCGAAGCCACCAAGCGGGCGCGCGAGGCGGCGGACAAGTTTGCCCAGGAGTCAGGGGCCAGGGTCGGCGATATCCAGAACGCCAACCAGGGCATCATGGAGATCAATCCGGCTGTCGCCATTCCCAATGACCGGCCAGAGCGGCAGATCGACAAGAAGGTGCGGGTGGTGACGACGATTACCTATTTCCTGTCGGATTGATCTTCTTAACAACACTCTCCCCTTCTCATTATGGCCGTGCTCGACACGGCCGTCTTCTTTGGCAGATCAAGAAGAAGCCCGTATCAAGTGCGGGCACGATGAGAAAATCGCGGTGTTGCGAGGCAAAAACTCAGCCCCGCTCCGCCTTCTGATGTGACGCCACGAGCCTGAGGCGTTCGGCTTCCCAAATGGGGTCAACCGTCAGGGGCAGGCCGGACAGATGGCGCAGCTGGCTGCGGGTCAGGCCAATATCTGTTAACTGATAATCATCGAGGACATGGAGTTTGAGGAGTTGTTTCCGGCAGCGCCAATTGCGGACGAGCTGGCGCAGGGTTGAAAAGCTGAACGTGCTCAACCGGGACCGGGCTTCGTGGGCTACATATTCGCGCATGGCATTCTCCTCGTAAATCCTCTCAAAATTGTATCTATTGTACCTATATTGTAATGATTTATGTTGAAAAATCACTTGATGTATAGATACAATAAGTTTATTGTACCTGTCAAAGAGGATATTGTATCCATGACAATTTGGACTCCGCAGCTCACCCAAGGCAAACCCATTTACCTTGCAATCGCCGATGCGATGGCGGGCGACATCATGTCGGGCAAGTTGAATGTCGGGGATAAATTGCCGCCACACCGGGATTTGGCCTGGCGGCTCAAGGTGACGGTTGGCACGGTGACGCGGGCTTACCGCGAAGCGGAAATCCGCGGGCTGCTTTCAGGCGAAGTGGGACGGGGAAGCTATGTGCGTGAAGTCACAGGCACCACGGCGTTGCCGGCCCGGCGCGAAACACCATCGCAACTGGCCGATCTCAGCGATGCGGCGCCGCCACCGGTTTATTCGGCGGATGAATTCGATGCGGCCCTTGCCCATGTGATACGCGATCCTTCCCGCCTGGCGCTGCTTGATTACATGCCGCCGGAAGGCCACGCGCATTACCGCGCCATGGGTGCCAAGTGGCTGGCGCGCAGCGGCATCGACATTTCGGAAACAAATGTCATCGTCACCTCCGGCGCTCATCTCGGCGTCATGGCCTGCCTTTCCGTATTGGCGCAACCCGGCGATGCCGTGATGGCGGAAAATCTCAATTATGCCTCGCTTGGCTCATTGATCTTCGGTCTCAACCTGAAGCCCGTGCCGATTGCCATGAATGAGACAGGGATTGACCTCGAGGATCTTGAGCGCGCCGCCAAAACCGGCGAGTCCAAAATACTTTATCTGGTTCCCACCCTGCAAAATCCCACGACGCTCACCATGTCGCGCGAGCGCCGGGATGCGGTTGTCGACATTGCGCGGCGTTACAATCTCACCATTGTGGAGGATGACATTTTCCGCCTGCTGGATGACCGGGTGCAGCCACCGACATTCTACAGCCTTGCACCGGAACGCGCCTATCACATCACCAGCCTGTCCAAGACCCTGGCACCGGGCCTTCGCATCGGCTTTGTGGCAACGCCGCCGGGGCGGGCGCAATTCCTGCGCTTGCGGCAACGCGCAGCAGGCGCCCGTGTCACGGGTCTCACAGCCGAGGTTGCGCGCTATTGGCTGGAGACGGATATCGCCGAACACTTGATGGGGCGGGTCATTGCGGAGATGGCAATCCGGCGCAAGATTTTCTGTGAGGTGTTTTCCCAACACACGTTCAGTTGCGAGCCTGGCGCACCCTATGGCTGGCTCACCCTTCCCGAGCACTGGAGCCCGCTGCGCTTTGCGTCAGCGGCGCTCTCGCATAACATCAAGCTTACACCCGGACCTGCCTTTTCTTTCGGGCCACAGGCGAAAGATCATGCGGTGCGCATTTCGTTTGGCCAGCCTGCAACAGCTCAAGACTTGAAAAATGCCTTGCTGAAAATCCGTGACCTCATGGAGCAGGATCCGGAGGATGATTTCATCCCCGTCGCCTAATAAAGTTCGCCGCCCAGCATTTTTGAAATTTCCTCGCGGATGTCCATGAGGATGGCGTCGGCCATGGCGGCCTGGCCTTCGGCGTTGGGATGCATGGCGCCGGTGGTTTCGGAAAAAATCTGGCTCGACGCTTTTTCGTCAACCTTGCCGGCCTTGTCCATCACCTTCTGGTTCACCGCCAGGTAGGCATCATTGAAGGTGCGAACCCAGCGCTGGCGCAGCGCATAGGGATAGTTCTGGGTGACCGGATTGTAGGGCCGCCATTCCCTGGCCTTGCCGGACCAGGAGGATTGGCAGGTTTGCGTGGGCCGGTCGGCCTTGCCCCAGCAGGGGATCATCAGAACCTCGGCGGGGTCATTGGCGAATTTGGTGCGCTGGGCGCAAAAGCCATGGCCCCGGAATACGCGGTCATTGTAAACCCGGCCGGCATAGGTCCAGCCATGGTCGCCGCTCAAATCCTTCATGCGCCGGTCAAGCTCCGCCAGTTGCTCATGAACGGCATTCAGCCGTCCGCTGGTTGTCGCAAGCCATGACGAAAAGGCATCGAGGGACTGGTTGGCCGGGTAACGGTCTTCCTCGCTGTCCTCATTGTCACTTGCGGGGCAAATCCCGCCGGTTTCGTCGACAAGCATGTCGGGATAGGCGGACAGAATGACGCGGGAGGCATCGAAGACCTGCTCATCGGTATAGAGCGGCACGGCGCGCTCGATGGCTTTGGCGAGACGGGCATAGGCGCTGGGAAGCGTGTCTTTCATGTTCCTGGCAAAGTCCTTTGCCGAAACGGTGGCGCCAAGGAATTTTGCCAGAGTGGCGGAGGTGCCGCTGCGCAGCGTTGCCCAGGCAACGACGTTGCGGAAGCCGATGTCATTGCCGCCGACAGAGAGGAAAAGATAATCGACGGGCCTGCGAAACTGGTTATCGGGGCAGGTCCACAGGCCGTCATCCTCTTTTGGCTTCACGGTGCAAAGCTCGCGGAGCAGCCAGCGGATCTGGGCATCCCTCGAGTCGCCGGACAGAAAACGCGTCGAAGGTGCTGTTGTGGAGTCCGAAGACGCGGCGCTTGTTGTGCTGATACTCTCGACATATTCCTGCGGCCCCAGAATGCCGGCTTCGATGCCGGCGCCGGAACAGGCGTAGCCCAGAAACGTCACCGCCGACTGGGGGTTCTCAATGGCGATTTGCAGGGCGGCGCGCAGTTGATGGCCGTAAAGCGAGCGGTGGCAAAGC
This sequence comes from Hyphomicrobiales bacterium, assembly GCA_038330285.1. Classification (GTDB taxonomy): domain Bacteria; phylum Pseudomonadota; class Alphaproteobacteria; order Rhizobiales; family Aestuariivirgaceae; genus Aestuariivirga. Next base: position 11,228 of record JBBQNU010000027.1, read on the forward strand.
TCGTCGGTCCATTGGGCGGAACCGCTGGCGTCATTGTTTTTGCGCCGGGGATACAGATTTTTGTAACGCTGGGCTTCGCTGAACTCGGCGGGCATATCGGGATTGCCTTCGCCGGAGGCAAAGCTGTCGCCCATGCCGACAACCAGCAGGTCGCGCACTTTTGCCTTCAGGGCAATGGGCTGTTCGCCCACCACGGCCACGGAAATGTCGGCCCCGTTGGGATAGGGCAGCAAGGCGGTGACAGTGCCATCGCAGGGTGCCGTCTGTACGGGTGCGTCGCCCACGCGCCATTCGCAATTGTATTCGGTGATCAGGGCATTTTTCACCAGAGGGCGGAGGCTGATTTCAATTTCGTGGGCCTTCGGATTAACATAGCCATCGACATCGCCGCAGAGATCATGCAGGCGGCTCTTGGGATTCCAGCACAGCCTGCCCTGGCCTTTCGCGGCCCAGCCGCGCCAATCAAATTTTGAGCGCTCGAGGCGCGAGAAGGCGATGTAGCGGTCATTCAGTACATGCTCGCTGCCCAGCACCGAGGCGCTGTTGATGAGAAGGGCTTTCTGCCCTTCAGGGACCGGTTGCTCATTCACATGGATGAGATATTGCCGCCAGGCGTTTTCGTGAAGCTTGAAGAAGCTCGCGTCATTGAGAAGTCGGAAGCGGTTGATGACCTTCCATTCGATCTGGAAATCCGTGGTGTTGAGGGTTTGGGCCTTCAGAGGCGAAGCCACCATCTGGCAAAGGAATGCCAGTAGAAGAAAATGTAAGATCCGCACCTGCACCAAATCACCCGTCCGTTAACTGCATGGGCTTTTGACAAGGCAAGGCTACCGAATTGTGGCGGTGCCATAGCATTGGCTCTTGACTGGCGTCCGCATCGGACCTATCTGGAGCGCAGCTGTTAGCACTCCTGTTATGTGATTGCTAACAGAGGCCGGGACGGGTTCCTGTCTCGGCTTTAAATGCAAATAAAATCAATATGTTATGAGGAGTTACCGCATGAAATTCCGTCCTTTGCACGACCGGGTCGTGGTGAAGCGGGTTTATGAAGACACCAAGACCAAGGGTGGCATCATTATCCCCGAAACGGCGCAAGAGAAGCCGATGCAGGGCAAAATCATCGCCGTAGGCCCTGGCGCCCGCGATGAAAGCGGCAAGCTGGTTCCGCTCGACGTGAAGAAGGGCGACACCGTGCTCTTCGGCAAATGGTCAGGCACCGAAGTCAAGATCGACGGCGACGAGCTCTTGATCATGAAAGAGTCCGACATCATGGGCGTTCTCGACAAGTAATACCTGCCCACAACCAATTTCAGTTATCAAAGGAATATTCACATGGCTGCAAAAGAAGTCCGCTTCGGCGGCGAAGCCCGCGAGCGAATGCTCCGCGGCGTAGACATTCTCGCTAACGCGGTGAAAGTCACCCTCGGCCCCAAGGGCCGCAACGTGGTTATCGACAAGTCCTTCGGCGCTCCGCGCACAACGAAAGACGGTGTTACCGTTGCCAAGGAAATCGAACTCGAAGACAAGTTCGAGAACATGGGCGCCCAGATGGTGCGCGAAGTTGCCTCCAAGACCAATGACATCGCTGGCGACGGCACCACAACGGCCACGGTTCTGGCCCAGGCTATCGTCCGTGAAGGCTGCAAGTCAGTTGCCGCCGGCATGAACCCGATGGATTTGCGCCGCGGCATCGATCTCGCGGTTGCCGCAGCGATCGAAGACCTCAAGAAGCGTTCGAAGAAGATCAAGTCATCGGAAGAAGTCGGCCAGGTCGGCACGATTTCGGCCAATGGCGAAAAGTCGATTGGCGACATGATCGCCAAGGCGATGCAGAAGGTCGGCAATGAAGGCGTGATCACGGTTGAAGAAGCCAAGACCGCCGAAACCGAGCTTGAAGTTGTTGAAGGCATGCAGTTTGACCGTGGCTATCTCTCGCCATACTTCATCACCAATGCCGACAAGATGCTGTGCGAACTGGAAGATGTTTACATTCTTCTCCACGAGAAGAAGCTTTCGTCGCTCCAGGCCATGCTGCCAATCCTCGAAGCCGTGGTTCAGTCCTCCAAGCCTTTGCTCATTATCGCTGAAGACATTGAAGGCGAAGCCCTTGCAACACTCGTTGTGAACAAGCTGCGCGGCGGCCTCAAGGTTGCAGCGGTGAAGGCACCAGGCTTCGGCGACCGCCGCAAGGCCATGCTGGAAGACATCGCAACGCTCTCGGGCGGCCAGGTCATTTCCGAAGACCTCGGCATCAAGCTTGAGAATGTTGGCCTCGACATGCTGGGCCGCGCCAAGCGGGTCCGCATCGACAAGGAAAATACCACGATCATCGACGGCGCCGGCAAGAAGGCCGACATCGCGGGGCGCGTTGCCCAGATCAAGGCGCAGATCGAAGACACGACCTCGGACTACGACCGTGAAAAGCTGCAGGAACGCCTCGCCAAGCTGGCCGGCGGTGTTGCGGTTATCCGCGTCGGCGGTTCCACCGAAGTCGAAGTGAAGGAACGCAAGGACCGCGTTGACGACGCTTTGAACGCCACGCGCGCTGCCGTTGAAGAAGGCATCGTTCCCGGCGGCGGTGTAGCGCTGCTCCGCGCCAAGAAGGCGCTTGAGTCGGTCACCTCGAAGAACCCCGACGTGCAGGCAGGCATCAACATCGTATCGCGGGCCCTTGAAGCCCCGATCCGCCAGATCGTTGAGAATGCCGGCGTTGAAGGCTCGATCGTCGTGGGCAAGCTGCTTGAGAAATCCGGCAACTATGGCTTTGACGCACAGAACGAGGAATACTGCGACATGGTTGCCGCTGGCATCATCGACCCGACCAAGGTTGTGCGTGTGGCGCTTCAGGATGCGGCCTCGGTTGCCTCGATCCTGATCACCACGGAAGCCATGATCGCCGAGCGTCCAAAGGACAAGGCCCCAGGCGGCGGCATGCCAGGCGGCATGGGCGGCGGCGGCATGGGCGGCATGGGCGGCATGGACTTCTAAGCTCAAACACCCCTCACGAAATACAAAACCCCGGTGGAAACACCGGGGTTTTTTAGTTCCCGGCACCATCCCATTGCATCACCGGAATAGTGTGTTAGCTTTCAGTCCTTGGGAGGAGCATGCCATGTACACAAAACAAGCCCTTCATGAACTGGGCGTAAAACCGACGGCGATAACGGACGAGCAAAAACGGCAACTCGACGCGCAAGGCTTTTTTATTGTCGAAAATGCGCTGTCGAAAAGCGACGTGAAAACCCTGCGCGAAGAATTCGAACGCATCCATGCCACCGAGGCCGAGAAGGGCGGGCATGAGGTTCACGTGGAGCCGGGAGCGCGGCGCATTTCCAACATTTTCAACAAGACCACGGCCTTTGATGTTTGCCTGAACTTGCCATCGGTGCTTGCCGCGGCCCATTACCTCTTGGGCGAGATCAAGGTTCATGGGGCCAATCTGCGCGATCCCAACCAGGGCTATGGCCACCAGGCGCTGCATGTGGATGTGCCGAAACGGTTCGTGGATGACTGGTGGGTGCTGAATGCCATGCTCATGTTCGACGACATGACGCTGGAGAACGGCCCCACCCGCGTTGTGCCCACCTCGCAATGGTGGGCGCCGATCAACGTGCCTTACACCAATCAGGCTGACTGGGAGCCGGAACCCATTTCCGCCGAGGAACAAAAGCGCATCCCCGCGGACCTCGATGCGCCCTATCCCGGCGAAGTTTATGTGACGGCGCCGGCGGGCTCGGCCATCATCTGCAATTCATCGATGTGGCACAGCGGCACCTTGAAAAAAGGCTCCGCGCACCGGCGCATGCTGCATCTCACCTATACGCGGCGCGACCTGCCGCAGCAGCTGGTGCAGATCGATCACCTGACGCAGGAGCTCTATGACCGCATGAGCCCGGTGCACCGCTATCTCCTGGAAATCGAGCCTCCTGGCGAAGGCCGCGTGCTCCGCCAGAAAAAGCGCGACCACAAGGGCTGGTGGAACTGAGGGTTCCGGCTTTTCCCGGTTTCACCACTTCTCCCAAAAAGGTGAAAGCTCGTGTAAAGACAGGTCACGAGAGGGCTGGTAGAGAGCCGCCATGACACCGCTCACCGACAGGCAGGGAAGGTTTTCGCCGCTCAAGGCCACAACGCTGGCTCTGGCGCTGCTGCCTGCGGCCGTCATTGCCTATTGGTTCTTTACCCACCAGCTCGGCCCCCTGCCGGTCAAGGCGGCCTTGCGCCTGGTTGGCGACTGGACCATCCGCCTACTGGTGATCACGCTGGCGCTTACGCCCCTGCAGCGGGTGTTGAACTGGCCGAAAATTCCGCTCATCCGGCGCATGCTCGGGGTTATCACCTTTGCCTATGCGCTCACGCATTTCACTCTTTACATCGTGCAGTCAAAGTTCGACCTGGGCTTTGTTGCCACCGAAATCGTTTTGCGCATCTACCTTACCATTGGTTTTGTGGCGCTAACCGGACTGAGCTTGCTGGCCGCTACGTCGTTTGATTCCGCCATCCGCAGGCTGGGCAGGAAATGGAAAATGATCCACCGCCTCGTCTATGGCATCGCGGTGCTGGGCCTTTTGCATTATTTCATTCAATCGAAAATTGACGTGAGCCCCGCCACGCTGATGGCCGGCTTCTTTATTCTCCTGATGATTTACCGCGTTTTCATCAGCCACAGGATGGCTTTGACACCCCTGATTCTCGCCCTCAGCGCGGGTCTTGCCGGGCTGCTCACGGCGTTAACCGAGTTTGCCTGGTATGGGCTGGCCACCGGCATTGATCCCTGGCGCATCGCCCAGGCCAACCTGATGGTTTCATTCGGCCTCCGCCCGGCCATTATCGTGGTGCTTGTGGGCCTCGTTCCCTGCGGATTCCTGATCTTGCGCAATGCGCACTCAAATGGCTGGTTTAAGCTGCGCAAGCTCACGGCATAGGATTCGCCGGAAATTGGCTTTCCGGGCGTCCTATCCCTATATATGCGCAGAGTTTAAAGCTGAGGCCCATGAACATCCAGAGTTTGCCGGACAAGCAGGAAATCGAGAAGGTATTGGGCCTCGGGCCACAGGCTCAGGCGAAACGCTGGGTGAAGCGGGGCGTTTGGCTCGCAGTTTTGGCCCTTGCCATCATCGGCAGCTATCTCTGGTACCAGAACTCGCAAACCACCGCCAATGCCGTGACTTACGAAACAAGCCCGGCAAAGCGCGCCGATCTGACCGTGACCGTCACGGCCACGGGCACCATTCAGCCTACAACCCAAATCGATGTTTCAAGCGAGACATCAGGTGTCGTGCGGGCGGTCAATGTTGACAACAACAGCCTGATCAAAAAAGGTGACGTGCTGGCCGAGCTCGATTCAGAGCGGTTCAAGGGGCAATTGAAGAGCCTGCAAGCCAGTGTTGAGAGCGCCAAGGCGAAGCTCGCCGATACCCAGGCGACCCTCAAGGCCAGCGAACTTGCCTACACGCGCCAAATATCCCTGCAGAGAAGAGGACTGGCAATCACCCAGGATCTGGAATCCGCGCAAGCCGCCCAGCAGCGGGCGATAGCCGCTGTTGTTTCGGCCCAGGCTGACATTCAAGTCGCCATCGCCAATCTGGATTTGAAGCAAATCGACATCGACAAATCGCAAATCCTGTCGCCGGTCGATGGCATTGTGTTGAAGCGGGCGGTTGAACCCGGCCAGACTGTGGCCTCTTCGTTGCAAGCCCCGGTACTGTTTACGCTGGCCGAGGACTTGAAGCGCATGCAGCTTGAAGCCGACATCGACGAAGCTGACATCGGCACGGTTAAGCTGGGGCAGAAGGCAAATTTCACCGTTGATGCCTTCAGCGGCCGGAATTTTCCGGCCCGGATTGAAACGGTTGAGTTTTATCCCGAAACCACCGATGGGGTCGTCACCTACAAGGCCATTCTCAGCGTTGACAATTCCGATTTGGCGCTCCGGCCAGGGATGACAGCCACGGCGCAAGTGACGGTGCAGGAGATTTCCAATGCCCTGCTGATTCCCAACGCGGCGCTGCGCTATTCACCACCGGTTGCGGCAAAGCAACAAAGTTTCAGCCTTTCAAGGCTTTTCCTGCCGCGCATGCCGCGCAACGAAAAGTCGGCACGGACTGAAACCGTTGCCGGTGAGCGCACCGCATGGGTGTTGAAAGATAATGTTCCGGTGGCGTTGCAAATCACAACGGGAGCTTCGGACGGCAAGATGACGGAAGTCGTCAAAGGTGGCATCACCCCAGATGACCTGCTGATTATTGCCGCGAAGCAAGCGGGTAAATGAAATGGCTGCGTTACTCGCCCTGGAAAGCGTGAGCAAGACCTATGGCGAGGGCGGCGGGATGGTGCGGGCCCTTGACGGGGTTGACTTGACCATCAACGAGGGCGAATTCGTCGCGATCATGGGCCCTTCAGGATCCGGCAAATCCACTGCCATGAACATCCTGGGATGCCTGGATTCTCCCAGCAAGGGAAGGTTCCTGTTTAACGACGTCGACGTGACCAAGCTGACCCGTGACGGGCGCGCCTTGCTGCGGCGGAACTTCCTGGGTTTTGTGTTTCAGGGCTACAATCTGCTGAGCCGCACGACGGCGATTGAAAATGTGGAGTTGCCCCTGATTTACCGCGGCACCGCAAAGCGCGAGCGGCGCGAGCAAGCTATTGGCGCCTTGCATCTGGTTGGCCTGCAGGGGCGGGAAAACCACACGCCGGCCGAACTTTCCGGCGGACAGCAGCAACGGGTCGCGATTGCACGCGCCATCGTCACAAACCCGCTCGTGCTGCTGGCCGACGAGCCCACGGGTAATCTCGATACGGCCCGCAGCAACGAAATCATGGAGCTGCTTTCGGGGCTGAACAAAACGCGCGGGCTCACCATCGCGATGGTCACCCATGAACCCGACATGGCCGCCTTCGCCAAGCGCACAATCCGTTTCGTTGACGGCAAGATTGAATCCGACACATTGCGGAAGGCCGCCTGATGCTGTGGGAGGCCATAAAACTTGCCAATCAGTCGGTGCGCCGCAATGCGTTGCGCTCGATCCTCACGCTGCTGGGCATTGTCATCGGCGTGGGCGCCGTCATTGCCATGGTCACAATTGGCAACGGCACCACACAGAAAGTGACAGCTGACCTCTCGAAACTCGGCAGCAACATGCTCATTGCACGGCCGGAACGGGAGACATTTGGCCCGGGTGGCAGCAGCGAAGTCCGCAGCTTCACGGAGCGTGATGTTTCGGCCCTGCGTGACAACCTCACCCAGGTCAGGGCGCTTGCCCCCTCGTCAACAAAGTCCGTCAGGATTGTCAATGGGGCGGATAACGTGGATTCAACCGTGACCGGCACAGATTCCGAATTCTTTGTCGTGCAGGACTGGACCTTTGAATCGGGCCGGCCCTTTTCCGACGGCGACATCCGTTCAGGCAACTCCGTCTGCGTGATCGGCCAGACAATCAAATCGGACCTGTTCGGCCCGGCGGATCCACTGGGCCAGCGCGTGAGGCTCGGCAATGTTTCGTGCGAGATCATCGGCCTCGTCGAAGGCAAGGGGCAATCGGCGTTCGGCACGGATCAGGACAGCGTTGTATTCATGCCGCTCCGCGCCTTTCAGCGCCGGATCGCCGGAAGCCAGCGTATCGCGACAATCTACATTTCGGTGGCTTCCGCCGATGCGGTCAACGCGGTGAAGTCCGCGACGGAAGACATCCTGCGGGAACAGCGCCGCGTCGGGGCCAACGAAGACGATGATTTCTCGGTGCGCGACATGTCGCAAATCGTCAGTACACTGAGCTCTACCACGACACTGATGACCGGGCTGCTGAGCGCCGTTGCGGCGGTGAGCCTCCTCGTGGGCGGCATTGGCATCATGAACATCATGCTTGTTTCGGTGACCGAGCGGACCCGCGAGATTGGCATCCGGCTTGCCGTCGGCGCCCTGGAAATACAGGTGCTGACCCAGTTCCTCGTCGAGGCCATTGTCCTTGCGGTCTTTGGCGGCATCATCGGAATCATTCTCGGCCTTGGCCTTGCGGGATGGGCCGCCTACGCCATGGCCATTCCATTTACGACCAACCCCAGCATCATCGCCCTAGCCTTCGTGTTTTCCGGCCTCATCGGCGTGATATTTGGCTATTTCCCGGCGCGGCGCGCGGCGCGCCTGGATCCCATCGAAGCGCTCCGCCACGAGTAGTTGTGCTCCCTCAAAGCTGCGACAGAAGCTCCATGGTTGGGTAGGAATCGGCGGGCATTCCCAACTCGATCTGCACTGCCTTGACGGCAGCGCGGGTTCCGGCGCCAATTTTTCCGTCCAGCTTGCCCACGTCGTGGCCCCTTGCCGCCAGCTTTTTCTGGAGTGACACGATTTGCGGGTAGGTGAGGTGCGTCACTTCGGCATTTCCGCGGCTGACCTTTGGAGCACCCGCGATGCGGGTGGCGAGATAAGAGGCGGTGGTGGAGTAGACCAGCGATTCATTCCACTTGAGATAGGCCGTGGTAAAATTATCATAGACGAGGAAGGCCGGGCCATCCTTGCCCATGGGCAACAGCAGGGAGGCCGGGAAGGCATCGGCCTTTACGGGTTTTCCGGTGGCCATTTTCACGCCCCACTTGGCCCATTGCGAGCGGGGATGCTGGATGGCGATATCGGCCTCCTCCCACGGCATGTCGCGGGGCACGCGCACTTCCTGCATCCAGGGCTGGCCGGGCTGCCAGCCATGCTTGCGCAGGAGATTGGCGGACGACGCCAGGACATCGGGAATGCTGCCGCGAAGATCACGGCGTCCGTCGCCATCGAAGTCGACCGCACTTTCATTGTAGTCGTAGGGCAGGAATTGCGTCTGGCCAATTTCGCCGGCCCAGGCGCCGCGCAATTCATCGGCGTGCAAATCGCCATTCTGGATAAGCTGAAGGGCCGCCATCAGTTGCGGGCGGAATTTTTCCGGCCGCCGGCAATCCCAGGCCAGCGTGGCAAGGGACTGCACTGTCGGCAGGTCGCCGATATTGGCGCCGAAGTCGGTTTCCAAGGCCCAGAAGGCGACAATGACCGGAGCCGGAACTCCGAATTCCTTTTCAACACGGGCAAAGGTGGCCTTGTGTTTCTGCACCAGTTCCGCCCCGTGCTTGATGCGGTAATCGGTGATCATGCGGGCCTGGAATTCAAGAAAGCTCTGGGAGAAAACATTCTGCGCCCGGTCCTTCTTGATGATGCCGGGATCGTAAGTGACGCCATCGAGAGCGGAAAGCGCCTGGCGGCCCAAGCCCTGGGCCGCGGCTTCCTTGTGAAAGGCCTTGAGGAAGCTGGAAAAACCGGAGCCGCTGTTTCCGCAGTCCGCGGCCTGGGCGTTAGATCCTGCCATGAGAAATACCGCACCGGCTGCCGCGCGCAAAAGCTTCGATTTCAACATTCCGAGACTCCCTGGTTTTTTTGCCTGATTATTCATCGCTTGAGTCAAAATCAAGGCCCTGTTTTATCGCCGCGATGCAGCATGTTAGCCAAAAATCACGAGGGGTCGTACAGATAGATGTACAACCCCTCGCTCAGGTTAAAGGGCCATAATCCCAAATCCACACTCAGTCACGAAAATCTGAACCGGGGGCGATACCAGACTCTCGCAAAGCACGGATTTCAGGGGCCCCACCCTAGCCCTGAATTGTATACAATATAGCCCGTTTCGAATTGAATTGAACGACAATGGAATAAATATTTCACAGGGCACCTTTGCAAATTGCGGACTGCTGAGGCCACAGTTATTCAGGTTTCTTGAGACGGTTTTGCAACAGTGCGGCGCGGGGATCGCCCGCTCCGGCAGGGCTTGCGGCGAGGACCGCGGTGGAGCGCAGGATCATCCCGTCATCGAGAACCTTGAGATGATTGGCGGCAAGAGTTGAGCCAGTGGTGGTGATGTCAACGATCACTTCCGCGGTTCCGGCCGCGGGCGCACCCTCGGTGGCGCCCAGGCTTTCGACGATGCGGTATCCGGTCACGCCCTTTTCGGCAAAGAACCTCCGGGTGAGGTTGAGATATTTGGTGGCTATCCGAAGTCTCCGGCCATGGCGCAGATAAAAACTTTCCGACACTTCATCGAGATCGGCCATGGAGGCCACATCCAGCCAGCATTCCGGCACGGCCACCACGACATTGGCAAAGCCGAAGTTGAGCGGCGCCAGAACCGAGACAAGATTTTCTTCGGCTGCGGATTTCTCCCACAGCAGGTCCGCACCGGTGATGCCGAAATCTATTTTTCCTTCGCGCAGGTTCTGGGCGATTTCCGCCGCCGAGAGAAAAGCGACTTCAATGCCGTCAATGCCTTTCAACTGGCCGCGATAACCACGCTCCGTGCCCGAACGCGCGATGCCCAATCCCGCCGCTTCCAAAACTGCCGCAGCCTGCTCCATCAGGCGGCCCTTGGAGGGAATGGCGAGGGTCAAGGTATTCATGCCAGCACCGCCTTAAGGCGTTCGGTGTGAATGGCGCACCCCACGGCGGACACAGGAACATGTGAGCCCATGTCGGTGAGGAGATTGTCATAGCGCCCGCCACCGGCCACGGGGACAAAGCCTTCCGGCGTTTCAACGTCAATCTGGAAAACGAAGCCGGTGTAGTATTCAAGCTCACGGCCAAAGGTGGCCTTGAATTCAAAGCGTTTGGCGTTCAGGCCAAGCTCTTCCATTTCCGCGAGACGTTTCTGGAAATATTTCCGCGCCTCGTTGACGTTACGGCCTGGATCGGTCCGGTTCAGGTGCCCCTCAAGATTGTCGGCACGCTCGACGATGTTGAGATAGCTGGTAATGGCATCGGCCTTCGCCTGGTCAAGTGCTGCCTCCGAACGGTCGGCGGATTTATCGGCGAGGCGCGCCGCGATTTCCTCAAGCGAGCGGCCGCCAACGAGGGGCAGGTTTTTGCTTTCGATTTCCTGCTCAACAACCTCGGCCACAGGCTCCGTCGCCAGGCGATCGATGAGGGCCGAAATGCTGGTGCGTTTTGTGCTGCGATTTGTCGTGAAACTCTCCAGCACTTCGCGAAAGGCTTGCGGCCGCCAGAAGTGATGCTTCAGGCGGTTGCGCCAGCGCGCGGGCATCGGTGTGTCTTCAAGCAAGGCTGAAAAGAGGCCGAGGTCACCCAGTGTCACGCGGAATTTGGTGAGGCCCGTTGCCTCAAGCGCACTGATCGCCAGTTTCAGGACGCGGGCTTCAGCTGCCGCCGCATCAGGAGAGGCAAACCATTCAAGGCCGGCCTGGAGGAATTCCTGCGGGCTCAGATGTTCATTGGGAAAGCGAAAGGCAGAGCCGAGATAGCAGTATTTTGCCTCCTCACCGGGCTTTTGCGCGTGGCTCAGGTGATAGCGGCAGGCGGGAACCGTGAGGTCGGGACGGAGACACATTTCAGCGCCCGCGGGATCGGTGAACACAAAGGTGCGGGCGCGGATATCCTCGCCGGAGCGCTCAAGAAAGATATCGGCGGGCTGGATGATGTCGGGGGCGATGTAGTCAAACCCGGCGCGCTCGAAGACCGCCATGAGGGCAGCATTCTGCCTTTCCAGCGCCTCGCGCTCAGCTTTCGATTTACCGGCCATCGCTTGCACTCAAATTGAGAATTCTCCCTTCCCCCCTCGTGGGGGAAGGTGGCGCGAAGCGCCGGAAGAGGGGGAGTTTCCGCATAATTGATCCAACAAAGGACTCGCTGAACCAGCCCCCTCTTCCGTCTCGCGCCTGCGGCGCGATCCACCTTCTCCCACAAGGGGAGAAGGCAAGTAAGAGGGCAGGGTTCATTTCCGCTCCAGCATTTTCTTCACGGCAGGAACAAAATCGGCTTCGGGAACCGAAACCTGGGCCAGGCGCTGGCTGGCATATTCCTCGCGGGATTCAACGCCGCTGGCGAGTTGCGAACCCAGCGCCAAATCCTTCAGCGTCACTTCGCCCCTGGCCTTTTCATCGCCGCCCTGAATGACCACGAGCGGGCTGCCGCGCTTGTCGGCATATTTCATCTGGGCAGGAATCTTACCTGTACCTACATACATTTCGGCGCGGATACCGGCGGTACGGAGTTGTTGTACCATTTTCTGGTAATCTCCCTGCCGTTCCTTATCCATCACCAACACAACAACTGGAGCCAGCGTCTCCTTGTCCTTGGTTTTACCCAGAAGTTTTAGTGCGGAATAAAGCCGCGACACGCCAATGGAAAAGCCCGTAGCCGGAACAGTCTGGCTAATGAAGCGCGAGACAAGACCATCATAACGCCCACCGCCACCCACAGACCCGAAACGGACAAGATTTCCCTTTTCGTCTTTCGCTTCCATGAGAAGTTCGCATTCGAAAACAGGGCCGGTGTAATACTCGAGACCACGGACGACGGTCGGATTTATTTTTATGGTTTTTTCATCATATCCCGCAGCTTCTGCGAGTCTCCAGATACTTTCGATCTCTTCACACCCCTCTCGACCAATTTTTGAATCTTTGAGTCTTATATCTATGGAAGCAATCAATTCATCATTTGATTTAGAAGTATCTAAAAGCAATTCTTGAATTGTTACGATATCGGCATCGCTAAGTCCTGCGCCAACAGTGACGTCTCCCGATTCATCCTTCCGCTCTTTACCTAGCAGCAGATTGACGCCGCCTATCCCAAGCCGATCAAGTTTGTCGATTGCCCGTAAGACTTTGAGGCGGCGCTCTGCCTGATCCGGACCGGAAATCCCTATGATTTCCAAAACACCGTCCAGAATTTTTCTATTGAATACGTTGATACGATACTGCCCTTTTGCAATTCCCAGCGCTTCCATCGTATCCGCGGCCATCATGCAGACTTCGGCGTCGGCTGCTGGCGATGCACTGCCCACCGTATCGGCATCGAACTGCATGAACTGGCGGTAGCGGCCGGGGCCGGGCTTTTCATTGCGGAAGACCCAGCCCTGGCGGTAGCTGCGAAACGGCGTGGGCAGGAACTGCTGGTTCTCGGCGACATAGCGGGCGAGCGGCGCGGTCAAGTCATAGCGCAGGCTCAACCATTGCTCGTCGTCATCCTGAAAGGAAAACACGCCCTCGTTCGGCCTATCCTGGTCGGGGAGGAACTTGCCCAATGCTTCGGTATATTCAACGAAGGGTTGCTCCACGGGTTCAAAGCCGTAGTTTTCATACACCCCTTCGATGATGCGCAGCATGCGTTTGAGGCCGCGAATTTCATTCGCGTCCACATCGCGGAAACCCTTGGCGAGGCGTGCCTTGGGGCGGTTTTGCTTGTCACTGGAAGCCATTGTCTCAACCCGTTTGTTGAGGGCTTCTAGCGCCCTTACTTATCGCGCACAACCTTCTGGTTCTGCTCGCCCAGGCCGTCAATGCCAATGCGCATTTTATCGCCGGGTTTCAGGTATTGCGGCGGCTTCATGCCCATGCCGACGCCGGGAGGGGTGCCGGTGGTGATGATGTCGCCCGGCATCAGGGTGAAGAACTCCGAGAGATAGGCCACGATATGGGCCACGCCGTAAACCATGGTGGCGGTGGAGCCATCCTGCACGCGCTTGCCGTTA
>JBBQNU010000028.1:0-24680 GCA_038330285.1 Hyphomicrobiales bacterium
CCGGTCGGTCTTGAATTTTGGATCCCGGTCAAAGGTGGCGATGACGCGCCTGGGCTCGGCGCCGAACATGAAGCGCGACACGGTGATGGGATAGCAGCCGATGTCGTAAAGCCCGCCGCCGCCGATATCGGCCATGTTGCGGACGTTCTTGGGATCGCGATTGAAGTAGGTGAAGTAAACCTGCACGGCGCGCACCTCGCCGATATCGCCTTTCTTCGCGTGGGCCCGGGCCGCCAGCCACTGCAGGCTGTGGCGCACCATGAAGGCTTCGGCCACATAAATGCCCTTGGGAATTTTTCGGAGCTTGGCGGCTTCCTTTGCGGTGATGGCGATGGGTTTTTCGCAGAGTACATGCTTGCCGGCCTTGGCGGCAGCGAGCGTCAGGGGCACATGCAGATGGTTCGGCAGCGGGTTATAAACCGCCTCGATTTCCGGGTCGGCGAGCATCGCCTCATAGGAGCCATAAGCCTTGGGAATGCCGAGCTTGGCGGCTGCGGCCTGGGCGGTTTTGAGCTTGCGCGAGGAGATGGCAACGATCTCAATATCCTTGCTTTTCAGCATGCCGGGAAGGACTTTTTCCACGCCGATATTGGCGGTTGAGATTATTCCCCATTTCACTGGCTTCATGATTTTTCCCTGCCTCACTTTAAAGAACCCACCTTATGGCACAGGCAAACGGCGTCGATAAGTGCGCAAATGTCGTTTTTTGATCATTGCGGCGCAATAGAATTCTTGACGGACCGTGGGTATTTCGCGTTAGTTTAAAGCCATCATCCGCGCTTATTCACTTCACAAAACGGCGGATTTACAAGGGAGAACGTAAATGAAATCAATATTAACCAGTTTTTTGGGCGCGGCCGCGCTGGGCGTGAGCCTGGTTGCCATGGCGACTTCAGCTTCGGCCGGTGATGCCGAAAGCTGCAAGACGGTGCGCTTCGCAGATGTGGGCTGGACCGACATTCAGGTCACCACCGGGGCCACGCAAGTGGTGCTCGAAGCCCTTGGCTACACGCCGGACGTGAAGACCCTTTCGGTTCCGGTGACCTATGCCTCGCTGAAGAACAAGGACATCGACGTGTTCCTCGGCAACTGGATGCCGAGCATGACCGCCGACATCAAGGCCTATACCGATGACAAGTCGGTTGAGACCATCGGGACCAACCTCGAGGGTGCAGGCTACGGCCTCGTGGTTCCGCAATATGTGGCCGATGCCGGGGTGAAGAGCCTTGCCGATCTCGGTGCCAACAAGGACAAGTTCGAGGGCAAGATCTACGGCATCGAAGCGGGCAATGACGGCAACCGCATCATCGGCGAGATGATTGCCGATGCCAAGAACAACCTTGCAGGCTTCGAGCTGGTGGAAAGCTCGGAAGCGGGCATGCTGACCCAGGCCGAAAAGGCGATGAAGAACAATGAATGGATCATCTTCCTCGGCTGGACGCCACATCCCGTCATGGGCGACATGAAAATCGCCTATCTCGACGGCATGGGCGATTCAGGTTTTGGCGCGGCCACGGTTCTTACCAACGTGCGGGCGGGCTACACAGCTGAATGTCCGAATGTGGGCAAGCTTCTGAGCAATCTCAAGTTCAGCCTCGCCATGGAAGGCGCCATGATGGGCCCCGTGCTCAAGGATGGCGCTGATCCGAAAGCAACAGCATTGACCTGGCTCAAGGCCAATCCGGACACGGTGAAGCCCTGGCTTGAGGGTGTCACCACCTTCGAAGGCGGCGATGCGGCAGCGGCCGTCTCGGCAGCACTTAAGTAGACCTCACTGATTTTTCATTTCACGACATGTCTTTCCGGCGAAGCAGTTTGCCTTCGCCAGAAAGTCAGCTAGCCTGTCTACGGCCCAAGAAGCGGACGGCTCCCATTACGGAACCGATCTGACGGGGCCGCCTACATTTCCGAGGGGGAAGGCACGATGGATCCGGTTTCAAAGCTGATCGCCACCTACAAGATTCCGGTGGGCCAATGGGGCAAGGCGTTCATTGATTTCATCGTTACCTATTTCCAGTGGTTTTTTGATGCGCTGTCGGCGGTCCTCGAATGGGGCGTCGAGGGCACGACGTTTCTTCTGCTGCAGGCGCCGCCGGTCATCCTGGCCATTGCGCTTGCGGGGCTTGCCTACTGGCTGCAAAAATCGCGGCCCCTTGCCGTTGTGGTCCTCATCGGGTTCCTCTTCATCATCAACCAGGGCCTTTGGAAAGAAACAGTTCAGACGCTGGTTCTGGTGGTTTTCGCCACGGCGCTTTCCATGCTGATCGGCGTGCCGCTTGGCATCTGGGCGGCGCACAAGCCGCGCGTCTGGCGGGTGACGCAGCCAGTTCTCGACCTGATGCAAACCATGCCGACCTTCGTTTATCTCATTCCCATTCTCATCCTGTTTGGTTTGGGCGCGGCCCCTGCCCTCATCGTCACGGTCATTTTTGCGATGCCGGCGCCGGTGCGGATGACCTATCTGGGACTGACTTCGATCCCGAAGCCAATGCTGGAGGCGGGCGAAAGTTTCGGCGCCACCAAGTGGCAATTGCTGTGGAAGGTGGAGCTGCCGGCGGCACTGCCGTCGATCATGGCGGGGCTTACCCAGTGCATCATGCTGTCGCTCTCCATGGTGGTGTTCGCCACCCTTATCGGAGCACCCAGCCTTGGCAATCCGGTGAACAAGGCGCTGGCCAACCGCAATATTCCGCTTGGCATTGAAGCGGGCCTGGCTCTCGTCATTCTTGCAATCATTCTCGACCGGGTACTTGCGGTGAAAGCGGGAGCAAGGAAATGAGCACGGCGGTCGAATTCAAAAACGTCGACATTCTTTTCGGCAAGGACATCCGCGAGGCGCTGGCCATGCTCGATGCGGGCAAATCCCGCGCGGAGATTCTGGAAAAAACCGGCGCGGTGCTGGGTTCGGCCGGCGCCAGCCTGGTGGTGAAAGAAGGCGAAATCAGCGTGCTCATGGGGCTTTCCGGTTCGGGCAAATCGACGCTGCTGCGCGCCGTAAACGGCCTCAACAAGGTGTCGCGCGGAAATGTTTTCGTGCGCGACGGCAACAAGATGGTCGATGTCGTCACCTGCGACGAGGCAACGCTCCGCCATGTGCGGCAGGGCCAGGTGGCCATGGTGTTCCAGCAATTTGCTTTGCTGCCGTGGCGCACGGTGGCGGAGAATGTGGGCTTTGGCCTGGAGCTTGCGGGCATGCCTGAGGATGAGCGCAAGGTGAAGGTCGACAGGCAGTTGAAGCTGGTGGGGCTTGACCAGTGGTCCGGGAAATATGTGCATGAACTTTCCGGCGGCATGCAGCAGCGCGTGGGGCTGGCGCGGGCCTTTGCCACGGAAGCGCCGATACTTTTAATGGATGAGCCGTTCTCGGCACTTGATCCGCTGATCCGCACCAAGCTGCAGGACGAGCTTTTGCAATTGCAGAAGACGCTGAAGAAAACCATCATCTTCGTGAGCCACGATCTCGAGGAGGCCCTCAAGATCGGCAATCACATCACCATCATGGAAGGCGGGCACATTGTGCAAACGGGGCGGCCGGAAGATATCGTGCTGCGGCCGGCCAACGACTATGTCAGCGAATTCATCGCCAATGTGAATCCGCTGAGCGTGCTCACCGCATGGAATGTGATGCGCGGGAAAAGCGAACTGGAACCCGCCGGGCGGGGCTGGATCTGGCTCGACCGCCGCAAGACGACTAAGTTCAAGCTGGACAAGGACAACAAGGTTGCCGCGGTGGAAAGAAATGGCGCGGTCGCCACATGGGTTTCCTGCGCCGAAGCACACAAGGAACTTGGCAAGAAGGACCATCCGGTGTTCTGGGCCACGCCCGGCACCTCGCTCAAAACCGTGATGCTCGCCATGCACCGGGCCGATACGGCGCCGGTGGCGCTGTTCAATGACGATAATACCTTTGCCGGGGCCATCGGGGTGCGCGACGTGCTGCAGGCGGTGTTAAGAAGAGCGGAGTAATTGTCCAATTCCTTCACCCTGAGGTGCCCGCGCGGAACGCGTGGGCCTCGAAAGGCTTTGGCAGGTTATTGAACCCGTGGCCATGCTTCGAGGCTTCCCCGGACCAAGTCCGGGGGCGCACCTCAGCATGAGGGTTGGGGAATTACAGCCAGCTCATACCGGTGCCGAGTTTTGGAATGCCGAGATGCTGCGCGATGGTCTGGCCGATGTCGGCGAAGGTTTTGCGGGGGCCGAAGGAGCCGGGCTTCATGGCCTTGGCGAAACTCAGAACCGGCACACATTCGCGGGTGTGGTCGGTGCCTTTCCAGGTGGGGTCGTTGCCGTGGTCGGCGGTGAGAATCATAAGATCGCCTTCCCGCATGAGCGCCATGGCTTCGGGCAGGCGCCGGTCGAAATATTCCAGCGCTGCGCCGTAGCCGGCGGGATCGCGGCGGTGGCCGAAGAGCATGTCGAAATCGACGAAGTTGGTCATCAGGAAGCCGCCGTCGTTGAGCTTTGGCATTTCGGCGAGTGTGGTGTCGAAAAGTGCGGCGTTGCCTGAGGCTTTCACTTCGCGGCCGGTGCCGGAGTGGGCATAGATATCGCCGATCTTGCCGATGCTGATGACATCACGCCCGGCTTTGGTGAGGACATCGAGAAGCGTGGGTGATGGCGGCAGGACCGTATAGTCCTTGCGGTTTCCGGTGCGGGTGAAATTTGATGGATCGGTGCCGACGAAGGGCCGGGCGATGACGCGGCCGATGTTCAGTTCATAGGACAGTTCACGGGCGATCTTGCAGACATCATAGAGATGCTGGAGGCCGAAAGTTTCTTCGTGGGCGGCGATCTGGATGACACTGTCGGCACTTGTATAGACAATCGGCTTGCCGCTCGCCATGTGTTCAACGCCGAGTTCTTCAATGATGACTGTGCCGGAGGCATGCTTGTTTCCCAGAATGCCGGGAAGTTTTGCTTGCGTGATGAGTACATCGGTAAAAGATTTTGGAAATGTGGGAATGATGTTGGGGAAATAGCCCCAGTCAAACAGCACGGGAACGCCGGCGATTTCCCAATGGCCGGACGGCGTGTCCTTGCCGTTGGAAATTTCCTCGGCAAAGCCCCACTGGCCTTTCAAGGCGGCGGGGGAAAGCGGATTTTTTCCCGTCGACGCTTCAGCAGCAAGGCCGAGGCCCAGAGCGGCCAGATTAGGCAAATTCAATTTTGTTGACTCGGCGATATGGACAAAGGTGTTGGCCCCCTCATCGCCATATTTTTTGGCATCCGGCGCGCCGCCGATGCCGAAGCTATCGAGAATGAGAAGGAAGACGCGGCTCATTTGGCGATACGTTCGATGACGCAGGGCGTGGCGCGCGTGGGTTTTCCCAGGACGTAAGCGGCACGGATGATTTTTTGGGCGCGTTCGAAGCTGGCTTCGTCGCGCGCATGAATGATGGCGAGTGGTTTTGACTTATCCACGGCGGCGGCTTTGCCAGCGAGTGCGGTGAGGCCCACGGCGTGATCGATTTTATCGGCGGCCACGCGCCTGCCCCCGCCCAATTCAATGACGGCAAGGCCCAGGGCGCGGGTATCAATGGAAGCTATCTTGCCGGATTTCGCGGCATGGACAGCGCGGATGATGGGAGCTTTGGGCAAATGCTTTTCGGCATTCCCGACAAAGTCAGGGGGGCCGCCGAGGGCTGACACCATGCGCTGGAAGCGTTCGGCAGCCTCGCCCGTGCGCAAGGTTTTTTCCAATTGGGCGCGGGCGGTTTTGGCGGTGGCGATTTTTGCCAGCATGAGAAGTTCAGCGCCAAGCGCCAGTGTGACTTCGTGCAGGCGCGCATCCCTATGGGCTCCGGTCAAGTAATCCACGGCATTTTTGATTTCCACGGCATTGCCCGCGGCAGAGGCGAGCGGCTCATCCATATCGGTGATGAGGGCCGAGGTCTTAAGGCCCGCGCCATTGGCGACTTTTACCAGACTGTTGGCGAGGGTGACCGCATCCTTCTTCTTCGCCATGAAGGCGCCGGAGCCGGTTTTCACGTCGAGCACCAGCATTTGCAGGCCGGCGGCGAGTTTTTTGGAGAGGATCGAGGCGGTGATGAGCGGCACGGATTCGACCGTGGCGGTGACATCCCGGATGCCATAGAGGCGCTTGTCAGCGGGGGCCAAGTCAGCGGTTTGGCCGATGATGGCAGCGCCGGTGTCCCTTACGGTTTTGCGGAAGAGCGCGAGATCAGGCTGGGTGGCGTAGCCCGGAATGGAATCAAGCTTGTCCAAAGTGCCGCCGGTGTGGCCAAGGCCACGGCCGGAGATCATCGGCACGTAACAGCCACAGGCCGCCAGGATTGGGGCGAGCATCAGGGAGACATTGTCGCCGATGCCGCCGGTTGAATGCTTGTCCACCACGGGGCCGGGCAGATCCCATTTCAGAACGGTGCCGGAATCGCGCATGGCAAGGGTTAACCCTACGGCCTCCTCGCGCGTCATGCCTTTGAAAAACACGGCCATGGCGAAGGCGGCGACCTGACCCTCAGAGATTTCACCGGTGGTAAGACCTGCGATAAAATCCTTCACCTCGTCGCGGCTGAGCGACTGGCCATCGCGCTTCTTGCGGATGAGTTCCTGGGGCAGCATCATTTCATATCTTTGAGAAAGCGGGTGAGCAGGGTTTTCATGCGGAGCGCAGCCTTGGCGCCTTCGCGCTTGGTTTCTTCGTGGCTTGGCGAGGCGCCCCTGATGCCAGCGCCAAGATTGGTGATGACCGAAAGGGCGGCCACCTTGAGCCCGAGCCGGCGCGCCATGATGGTTTCGGGCGCCGTCGACATGCCGACGGCGTGGCCGCCGATAATTTGCGCCATGCGGATTTCCGCCGGGGTTTCGAAGGAGGGCCCGGAAAACCAGACGTAAACGCCCTGCTTGAGCGGAATTTTTTCGGCCTTTGCGGCCTTGAGCAGAGCCTTGCGCATGGCCGGATCATAGGCATCGGTCATGGGAACGAAATTTTCGTCGCCATGCTCGCCAATCAGCGGATTCATGCCGGCGTAATTGATGTGATCGGTGATGAGCATGATCGAGCCGGGCATGATTGACGTTTTGAGGGAGCCTGCGGCATTGGTGAGGATCAGCCGTTCAATGCCCGCCGCCTTGATCTGGTCAAGCACGGGGCGCATGACAGCGGGGTTGCCGGTTTCATAGGCGTGGGCCCTGCCCGCCAGCACGGCAATTTCCTTGCCGCCAACTTTGCCTACCACAAGTTCGCCGGCATGGCCGGAAATTTTCGGAACGGGGAAGCCTGCGAGATCGCCATAGGGAATGCGAATGGCATCCTTCACCGCATCGGCGAAGGAACCGAGGCTTGATCCCAGAATGATGGCGATTTTCGGCGCGCGACTGTCAAGGCGTTTGAGGAGTTCGCTCATGCGAGGTTCTCCGGCCCGAAGGAAGCGGGCAGCAGTTCATCAAGCGTCATGGTCTGTTTGAGGTTTCCGTCCTCGCCGCACATGTGGATTTTTACGTTGCCCTTGGCGAATTCGCGGATCTTCTGGCGGCAGCCGCCGCAGGGGGTGCAGAGTAGGTCGCCGGTGCCGGTCACCACCATTTCGGCGATTGCCTTGCCGCCGGACATGATCATGGCAGCGATGGCGGAGGTTTCGGCGCACCAGCCCTGCGGATAGGCGGCGTTTTCGATGTTGCAGCCGCCATGGATTTGGCCGCGCTCATCGCGCACGGCAGCGCCCACCAAGAATTTCGAATAGGGCGCATAGGCCTTGAGGCGGGCTGCTTTCGCCGCGGCGATCAGTTCATTCATGTCATCGGTCCTTGATGTAGGGAATGCCGCTAGCCTTGGGCGGGATGGATTTTCCGATGAAGCCTGCAAGCAGGATGACGGTCATCAGATAGGGCAGCATGTTGATGAACTGCACCGGGATTTCCACGCCAAACACTTGCTTGCCCTGCAGGAATGTGCCGCTGGCCTGCAGGAAGCCAAAAAGGAGGCAGGCGCCAAGTGCGGGCCAGGCGCGCCAGTTGGCGAAGATGAGCGCGGCGAGCGCCATGAAGCCCATGCCGGCCGTGATGTCGCGCACGAAGCTTGAGGACAGGGATATGGATATGAAGGTGCCGGCGATGCCGCAGAGGACGCCGGTGATGATCACCGCCATATAGCGCAGCTTCGCCACGGAAATGCCCGCCGTGTCGACCGCATGCGGGTTTTCACCGACGGCGCGGAGCCTAAGGCCGAAACGGGTGCGCGACAGGGCCCATGCGGTGACGGGCACGAGGATGAAAGCGACGTAGGTGAGAATGGAATGCGAGAGGAAAATCTTTGCGAATACCGCGAATCCGGGCACATCGGCCAAGGCGCTGATGCCTGGAATTTCAAGGGGCAGGAAGCGGCCATCCGGTGGCAGCGCCGGGGTGCGGCCGCCTTCCCTGAACCATTCATTGCCAAGCACGACAGCAAGGCCCGCCGCCAGCATGTTGATGGCCACGCCCGACACCACCTGGTTGCCGCGCTGGTTGATCGCGGCATAACCATGCACCAGCGCAAAGCCGACCGAGGTGAGAATGGCAAGCGCCAGCCCGATCCAGGCGGAGCCATAGACCGCCGATCCCGATGCCGCGACGAAGGCCGCAATCAGCATCTTGCCTTCGAGGCCGATGTCGACAATGCCGGAACGCTCCGACCAGAGGCCTGCGATGCAGGCGAGGATGAGCGGCACCGTGTAACGGATGGTGGAGGCGAGGATTTCAACATAGAGGTCCATGGGGGTCAGTCCTCCGGCCTGAAGAAAAGGGCGGTGAGCCATGGACGGAAGGCATATTCGAGCGCGCCCATGAAGAGGATGACGAGGCCCTGAATCACCACGATCATGTCGCGGTTGATGTCAGGCTTGGCGAAGGAGAGCTCGGTGCCACCCTGATAAAGCAGGCCAAAGAGCATGGCGGAAAGAACAATGCCTGCGGGATGGGAGCGGCCCATGAGGGCCACCGCGATGCCGACAAAGCCCGCGCCCTGGACGAAGCCGAGCACAAGCCGGTGCTGGGCGCCCAGAATTTCGTTCACCGCCATCAACCCCGCGAGCGCGCCGGAGATGGCCATAGTGATGACGATGATGCGGTCCGGCCTTATGCCGGCATAGACGGCGGCCTCGGGGCTGGCTCCGACGGCGCGGATCTCATAGCCCAGCTTGGTGCGCCAGAGGAGGTACCAGACGGCGAAGGCCGCAGCGATGGCGAGGAACACCGAGAAATTCAGCGGGGTCGAGGGCAGCCGCACATCAAAGAACTCGCGGGCCACTTCGCGGAAACTCATGATGTAGGCGCCGGTGATCTCGCGGCTTTCAACCGCCATTTTGCCTACGGGGCGAAAGCCGTAGTTGATGAGATAGCCCATCAGGCTGAGGGCTATGTAGTTGAACATAATGGTGGTGATGACGATGTGGCTGCCACGCTTCACCTGCAGCATGCCAGGCACCCAGGCCCAAAAGGCACCGACCGCCATGGAGGCCAAGATGGCAAGCGGGATCACGATGGGCCAAGGCAGGAACTCAAGGCCGAGCCCCACCGCCGCTGCACCAGCGCCCGCCATGTAAGCCTGGCCCTCGCCGCCGATGTTGAAGAGGCCGGCGTGGAAGGCAACTGCCACGGCAAGGCCGGTGAAGACGAAATTGGTGGCGTAGTAAAGGAGATAACCCCAGCCCTTGAGCGAGCCCACCGCGCCTTTCAGCATGATCCACATGGCTTCCAGCGGATTTTCGCCGATGATGAGCACCACCAGGCCGGAGATCACCAAAGCGAACAAAAGGTTCAGGAGAGGAATCAAGGCCAGGTCGACCCAGACCGGAAGCTCGCCGCGCGCCGCCATCAGGCTGCATCCTTTGAAACGCCGGCCATGAGCAGGCCAAGCTCGCGCTCATTGGTTTCGGGGCCGCGCTCGCCCATGATGCGGCCAGCAAACATCACCAGAATGCGGTCGGACAGGGAGCGGATTTCATCAAGCTCCACCGAGACCAGCAGGATGGCCTTGCCCTCGTCACGCAGGGCAATGATACGCTTGTGGATGAATTCAATGGCGCCGATATCAACGCCGCGGGTGGGCTGGCCGACGATCAGCAAATCGGGATCGCGGCCGATCTCGCGGGCGAGAATGATTTTCTGCTGATTGCCGCCGGAAAATTTTCCGCTCTTGAGCAGCGGGTCGGCGGGGCGCACATCAAATTCCAGCATGTCCTTTCTGCTGCGGGCGACAACCGATTCGCGGTTGAGGCGAAAGCCGCGGCCAAGGGACTCATCATACTGCCAGCCAAGAATGCCCGATTCAGACGCGTCAAAAGATGCAATGAGGCCGCGGTGCTGGCGGTCCTCCGGGACATGGGCAAGGCCTTCCTCGCGCACGTGGCGCGGGTCGCCGAGAATGCCGATATCCTTGCCTTCAAAAATAATCTGGCCTGAAGCGGGCTTCGAGATGCCGCTGATCAATTCGAGGAGTTCCGACTGGCCATTGCCGGAGACCCCGGCAATGCCAAGAATTTCACCGCTGCGCACGGTGAAGGAAACATTATCAACGCGCGCTGTGCCCTTGCGGTCTTTCCAGGTCAGATTCTTGACCTCGAGCACCACGTTGCCGGGTTTGGCCGGGCCCTTTTCCACGCGGAGCAGCACGCGGCGGCCCACCATCAGTTCGGCCAGTTCGCCAACTGACGTTCCTTTTGTTTCCTTGGTAGCCACCAGCTCTCCGCGGCGCATGACCGAGACGCGGTCGGTGATGGCCATGATCTCGCGCAGCTTGTGGGTGATGAGGATCAAGGTTTTTCCCTGGTCGCGGAGCTGGCCCAGGATGCGGAAGAGGTGATCGGCCTCATCGGGGGTGAGCACGCCTGTAGGCTCGTCAAGGATCAGGGTTTCGGCGCCTTTGAAGAGGGCTTTGAGAATTTCAACACGCTGCTGGAGGCCAACCGGCAATTCGCCTACAACGGCGTCGGGATCGACTTCGAGCTCGTAATCGCGGGCCAGCCGCGTAAGTTCCTCGCGGGCTTTGGCAAGGGCCGGGCCAATCAACCTTCCGCCTTCGGCGCCGAGCACAACATTTTCCAGCACGGTGAAGGTATCGACCAGCATGAAGTGCTGGTGAACCATGCCGATGCCAAGGCTTATGGCATCGGACGAAGATTTTATTTTAACGGGCCGGCCCTTGATTTTAATCTCGCCCTTGTCGGCGCTGTAGAATCCAAAGAGGATCGACATCAGGGTCGATTTACCGGCGCCATTCTCGCCAATAATGCCGTGAATGGAGCCTTGGGCGATTTCCAAGGTTATGTCCTTGTTGGCGTGAACAGCGCCAAAGCGTTTGTCGATACCGATGAGTTCAATGGCTGGGGTCATGGCTGCTTCAATGCAGCCCCCTCCCCTGATGGAGGAGAGGGCTGAATGATTTCATGCGCCGGGGTTACTCAACCGGGCACTTGTTGTCGGACATGTAGTCATGGACCTTCACGGCGCCCGCGATGATGTCAGCCTTTGCCTTCTCGACGGCGGCTGCCATTTCAGGCGTGACAAGGGCCTTGTTATTGTCGTCAACGGCATAGCCAACGCCATCCTCAGCCAGGCCCAGTTCCAGGATGCCACCCTTGAAGGTGCCATCCTTGCCGGACTTCATCACGTTATAAACGGCAACGTCCACGCGCTTCAGCATGGAGGTCAAAACCTTGCCGGGATGCAGGTAGTTCTGGTTGGCGTCAACGCCGATAGACAAGGCGCCACCATCTGCTGCGGCCTGCAATACGCCGAGGCCCGTGGCGCCGGCGGCTGCATAAACAACGTCAGCACCCTGGGCCATCTGGCCCTTGGTGATTTCGCCACCCTTCACCGGATCGTTCCAGGCAGCACCGGTATCACCGGTCATGTTCTGGAAGACAGTTGCATCGGCCCTAGCGGCTTTCACACCCTGGACATAGCCGCAGCCAAAGCGGCGGATCAATGGAATGTCCATGCCGCCGACGAAGCCAACCTTACCGGACTTCGAAGCCATGGCGGCCATCATGCCGACGAGATAGGATCCTTCCTGTTCCTTGAACACGATGGACTGCACGTTTGGCAATTCAACGACCATGTCAACAATGGCAAACTTGAGATCGGGATATTCCTTGGCGACCTTTTCAAGGGCCGAGGCCTGGGCGAAGCCCGCGGCGATGATCGGGCTGTAGCCCTGGTCGGCGAAATTGCGGATGGCCTGTTCACGCTGGGCTTCGTTGGCGATTTCGAATTCGCCGTAAGCTGTGCCGGTTTCAGCCTTGAATTTTTCGGAACCGTTGAACATGCTTTCGTTGAAAGACTTGTCGAACTTGCCGCCGATGTCGAAGACGATGGCCGGAGCGCCAGCTGCCTTCCCGCCTGGACCACCCGCCTGCTGCTGCTTCCAGATGAAGTAACCAGCAACTATGATCACCACGGCTGCCAGAATCGCTAACATCTTCTTGTTCATAAACATCTCCCTGATTTTTTGACCGGCTGATCAAGCCTTGCGGGCAATTGACGCCAAATTCCTGTCATTTGCAAGTGGCGAACCATCATCGTCCGGCGGTGGTTCCGAAGTCGATGGGCAGTGCGGCACCGGTTATGGGCGCCAACCTCGGCGAGGCGATGGCGAAGATAAATGCCGCTATTTCCGCGGGCTTTGCGAAGCGCTGGCGCGGGCCTTGCGGATAGATGGCGCGCAGTTTGGCGATGTAGGCATCCGGGTCGCCGCCGCCGAAGACTTGCGCCTGGAAATCCAGCATGGGGGTTTCCACATCGCAGGGGCAAATGGCATTCACCCGCACACCTTTGGGCGCGAGTTCGAGGGCCAAGGCCTTGGTCAGCAAGACGACGCCGCCTTTGGAAGCGCAGTAAATCGCCGCGCCTGCGCCGCCCATGAGCCCCGCGTCCGAGGCGATGTTGATGATCTGGCCTTCGGTTTTTTCCAGTTCCGGAATGGCATAGCGGCAGGTGAAGAAGGTGCCTTTCAAATTGATGTCGATGGTGCGGTCCCATTGGGCCTCGGACATGGCCGAACTTTCGCCTTCGACCCAGACGCCCGCCGCATTGACGAGGAGATCGAGCCGGCCAAAACGTGAAACGGTTTTGGAAACCATGTCGGCGCAATCGGAAACTTTGGTGACATCGCTTTTGATGGCGAGAAATTGCTGCGGCAGGTTTTCGATTCTGATATCAGCAATGGCGATGTTTGCACCGGCCTTTTCAAACTCCGATGCCGTGGCGCGGCCCATGCCGCCGCTGCCGCCGGCAATGAGAACGGTTTTGCCCGACCAGTCATCAATACCAGTCATCGCCTGCCCCCTTGAATTCGACGATGGAATTTGCGCCATCGACCACCAGCATGGCGCCGTTGACGTAGCTGGCCTCTTCGCTGGCCAGGAACAGGCAGGCGGCGGCTATTTCATCAGGATGGCCCGGCCTTTTGGAAGGGGTGGCCTTGCCTGCCAGAATTTCTTCCTTGCTTGACGAGGCGGTTTCAATCCAGCCCGGCAGCACCGCGTTGCAGGTGATATTGCGGCTGGCGTTTTCGATGGCCGTCACCCGGGTGAGACCGGTCATCGCTGCTTTGGCCGAGGAATAGCCGGCGGCTTTGGGGTTGGTGACCAGCGGGCCTGTCACCGAAGCTACGTTGACGATGCGTCCATATTTTCGTTTTTGCATGAGCGGCAGCACGGCGCGGGTGACGTTGAAGGCGGTGGTGACATTGAGCGCCAAGTGGCGCTGCCATTCCGCGTCGGTGATTTTCTCGATCCGCGAACTCTTGAAGTTCGTGCCCTGCTGGACCATACCGGCATTGTTCACGACGATATCGATGCGGCCAAATTTTGCCTTCACGGCGCTGATCAGTTCGTTGACATCTTCAACGATGGTCAGGTCGGCGGTAAATGCGGCATGGCCTTCGCCCAGGGCTTCGAGACGCTCGAAGATGCGCTTGGTGGTCGAGGTCAGCGCCACCCGCGCACCTGCTGCGGCCAAAGCCTTGGCGCACGCAAAGCCGATGCCTTCAGCACTTCCGGCACCGGTTACCAGTGCGACGCGATCCATAAACCCTGCCATGACCATTCCCTTGAAAACAGCTTCCGGCACTCTCATATTAGCAATCAGGCTTCGGTGCCAGATGGGCCGTAGCATTCCTGAAGCCGCTTTCGCGAGGGCAAAAGTCAGATGAGCAAAATAACCATGTTTTCCTCGCCCCTTTTGCTGGGGTTTGATGATCTGGAACGCCTGCTTGAGCGGGCCGTCAAAACCTCCGGTGAAGGCTATCCGCCCTACAATATCGAGCGATTGACGGACGGAGGCGGCGAGGTTTTGCGCATTACCATTGCGGTGGCCGGGTTCCGGCGGCAGGATCTGGACATCACCATCGAGGACAACCAGTTGAACATCCGGGGACGGATAAAAGACGATGGCCCCCGCGACTACCTGCACCGCGGCATCGCCGGGCGGCAGTTTGACCGGGCTTTCGTGCTGGCCGACGGCATGGATGTGATCGACGCCACCCTTGTAAACAGACTTACAGTTATTAACTTAAAGAGACCGGAACCAAGCAGTGTCATCCGGCGTATTGAGATTAAGGAGCAGGATCATGAACACCAGCAACAACAAGGAAGCCTTTGAGCTGAGCCCGGAAGAGCTCGCTCAGCTTGGCAACGGTGCGCTGTCCTATATTCGCGAGATAGAGGGCCGTGACGTCATCCGCCTGGTTGGCGCGCAGGCGCGGGTTGCGCCGGACGCCAAAGTTTTCTGCCTGTTCAACGCCAATGGCGCGCCAATTTCGATTTCAGGAACCCGCGAAGCTGCGGCAGACAGCGCCGTCGAGCATGAGTTGCTGGCTATCAGCTTGCATTAAGGACGGCAAACCTCACACTTTTCATGATGGCCGTGCTCGACACGGCCATCTTTTTTCATGCGGGCAGATGACCGCGTCAAGCGCGGTCATGATGAGATGGAAATTAAGCTGCCGAAGCGGCGGCGGAAGGTTCTGTCAGGATAGAGTAGAGCCCTTCGGCCGTGTCGGTGCCGCGCAGTTTTGCGATGGTGTCGTGCTCGCGCAGCAATCTTGAAATGCGCGCCAGCGCCTTAAGATGGTCAGCACCGGCGTGATCGGGCGCCAGCAAAACGAACACAAGATCCACAGGCTGTCCATCAAGCGAATCATAGGCAATGGGCGTGCTCAGCCGGGCGAACAATCCGTAGACGCGGTTGATGGAGGCAAGCTTGCCGTGGGGAATGGCAATGCCCTGGCCAATGCCGGTGGAGCCCAGCTTTTCGCGCGTGAGCAGCGTTTCAAAAATGATGCGGTGATCAACGGCCACAAATTTCGCGATGGCCTGCGAGAGATCAGCCAAGAGCTGCTTCTTGCCTTGCGCCTTCACGCAGGGCAATACGGCGCGCGCGTCAATGATGTCAGCGAGATCTGTCATTTTCTTCTTTTCCACTTACGCGGCAGGCCGGGGATCAACCCAGCCGATGTTGCCATCGCTGCGCCGGTAGACCACGTTTGTCTGCCCGCCCTTGCTGTTCCTGAACAGAACGAAGGGGACACTGGAAATTTCAAGCTGCATGACGGCTTCTCCGACGGAAAGTTCCGGTACGCTGGTGGATGATTCGGCAATGACCACGGGGTTGAGGCTTGACGGCTCTTCGCCTTCTTCGTCGCCCGCCTGAATGACATAGCTGGCGGCTTGCGACTGGCGCACCGGCTCGCGGCGATCCTTGTGATGGTCCTTCAGGCGCTGCTTGTAGCGCTTCAACTGCTTTTCAAGATGCTGGGCCGCCGCATCAAAACTTGGAAACGCGTCTGCCGCCGTGCCATGCGACTGCAAAACCAGGCCGGTGGCCAAGTGCAAGCTGCAATCCGTCTGGAAACTGGAGCGCTGCTTTTCAACTGTCACGTTGGCATGCACGGTGCCTTCAAAATATTTCTGGCGGAACTGTTGCAGGCGCTCATCTACATGGATCCTGAGTGCCTCACCGATATCGAGGTTCTTGCCGGTGATCTTGATCTGCATGGCTTTCGAAAATCCTTCTCCGCCACCTCTTCTTATAAGACATGGGCGCGCGAAATGCTAACGTCAACTAATTTGAAAATGTTCCTTGTGGAAATTAAGGCCAGCCTTGTTACACATCAGGACACAGGGTCCGGCCCTCAAAACGGGGCGGAAACTAGCCGCGTGGGGGCTTCAAGTCAATTGCTAACGGGCTTCCGACTGGGCCATCCGTCGGCGCTGGATTGACGAGGGAATATTTAGCGATTCCCGGTATTTAGCGACGGTACGCCGGGCAATTTCAATGCCTTCGGCGCGAAGATTTTCAACAATCGTATCATCCGAGAGGATACTTTTCGGGGCCTCCACGGCGATCATCTCCTTGATACGCTGGCGCACTGATTCTGCTGAGTGGCTGTCGCCACCCGCCGTCGAAGAGGCAATGGCGGTTGTAAAGAAATATTTCAGTTCATATGTACCGCGCGGAGTTGCCATATACTTGTTCGAGGTCACGCGGCTCACCGTCGACTCATGCATTTCGATGGCCTCGGCCACGGTCTTGAGATTGATGGGGCGCAGGTGCTGAACCCCCAAAACCAGAAACGCATCCTGCTGGCGGACGATTTCGCGCGCCACTTTCAGAATGGTTTTTGCCCGCTGGTCGAGACTCTTGATCAGCCAGGTGGCGTTGGCCTGGCATTCGTTGAGATAATTCTTGTCGGCTTCGCGCGAGGCGGTGCGCGACACCTTGCTCAGATACTGGTTGTTGAACAGCACGCGCGGAAGCGTGTCATTGTTGAGCTCCACAAGCCACGAACCATCCTGGGCGGCGCGGACATAGACGTCGGGCACCACGGGCTGAACCGGCTCGGAGCCAAAGGCATGGCCCGGCTTGGGATTGAGATCCTTGAGCTCGGCAATCATTTCCCGGATGTCGTCCAGGTCCACCTTGCAGAGCGCCTTGAGGGCTGGGAAATCTCGCCTGGCGACAAGGTTGAGATTGGCAATCAGGGTTGCCATGGCCGGATCAAGGCGATTGCGCTCGCGCAATTGCAAGCCGAGGCATTCCTGCAAATCGGCAGCGAAGACGCCGACGGGATCGAAGGTCTTGAGCGTTTCGAGAACGCGGGCCACATGATCACGCGTGGTGCCGAGATAGTTTGCGATGTCGGCAATATCTCCGGTGAGATAGCCCGCCTCGTTCACCATGCCGATGAGGTTCTGGCCGATGATGCGGTCGGTGGGGGCCGAGATATTGAGATTGAGCTGGCCGGTGAGATGCTCGGCCAGGGTTTGCGTCTTGGTGAGCGAGGCGCTGAAATCATACTCGTCGCTGTCGAGTGAAATGCCCCCGGTGGGGCGCAGCGAGGCCCAGCCGGATTCGGCGGGGGCCTGGCTTTCACGGCTGCTCGCATCGGCGCGGGCCTCGTGGGTGTAGACATTTTCCAGGTCCGTATCGAGGGTGCGGAGCTTGTCTTCCTCGGAGGTGCTGGAATTCAGGGCCGAGACAGTATCCGCATCAACTTCGCGCGGTTCGGATTTCTGGACATCACCGCCGCGCTCATCGCGCTCAAGCAGGGGATTGCGCTCAAGCTCACCTTCGACATAGGCCTGCAATTCGAGATTGGACATCTGCAGCAGCTTGATGGCCTGCTGCAACTGGGGGGTCATGACCAGGGACTGGCCCTGGCGCAAGTCCATTCGCTGCATCAATGCCATGACTGTCCACCAATCCTAGAGCGAGAATTCTTCGCCGAGATAATAGCGGCGCACGTCGGGATTGTTAACAATCTCATTGGGCGTGCCTTCGGTCAGGACTTTGCCCTCATGGATGATGAGGGCCCGGTCGATGAGCTCGAGGGTTTCTCGAACGTTGTGATCCGTAATAAGCACCCCGATTCCCCGAGCGGTGAGCTGTCGCACCATGTTGCGAATATCACCGATCGCAATCGGGTCAATTCCGGCGAAGGGCTCGTCGAGAAGCATGAATTTTGGCTTTGCGGCAAGGGCGCGGGCGATTTCCACGCGGCGACGCTCTCCGCCAGAGAGTGCAACAGCCGGCGAATGCCGGATATGGGTGATCGAGAACTCATCTAGCAACTCACGCAACACACGCTCGCGGCTGGATTTGTCGGGCTCGACGAGCTCGAGTACAGCGCGGATATTGTCTTCAACCGTGAGTCCGCGGAAGATCGAGCTTTCCTGGGGCAGGTAGCCGATTCCCAGCCTTGCGCGCTGGTACATCGGCAGATGGGTTATGTCTGCCCCGTCAAGACTGATCGTGCCCTGGTCGGCGGCAATCAGGCCGATGATCATGTAGAACACCGTCGTCTTGCCAGCGCCATTGGGTCCGAGAAGACCTACGGCTTCACCACGCCTTACGGTGAGTGTCACTCCGCGCACGACGGGACGGCGCTTATAGCTCTTGGCGAGCAAATGGGCGACAATCCCTTCGCGCGCAGGCTGGCCCTGGAAGTTCGCGTTTCCACCGGGCGGTTTGCCCATGGAGCGCGCGTTCTTTGCCCGGCGCGGCGCATCTATCGCCACTCCCGGACGCCGAATACGTCCAACTTCACCGTTCTGCGCCACCTGATTACCGCCTATTTGTGTTAATATAAAATGAAGTCCGCTATTTCGGAACAAAACTGCCCTTTACGCGGCCCCCGGACATGAGGGTTCTCTCCGTGGTGAGGTCAACGGTCAGTTTTTCGCCCTGCAAGGTGGTTTTGCCCTCGGTGAGTTTTACCTTGCCGCCCACCAGCAGGGTGTTGGCCAGAATATCCATTTTCGCCCAATCGCCAGTAATCACCTGCTTGCTGGTGGTGATGGTCACATTGCCCTTGGCATCCAGCTTGCTGGCCTGGGATTTGCTGGTGCCATCGGGCTGTTTCACCTCAGCATAAAAGACCGTCATGATATCACTTCTGATATGCTGGCTGCCGCGCACCGCATCGACCTTGCCGCGGAAAATGGCCTGCTTGTCAGCATCGACGATTTCCATTTCATTGGCTTCCACCTCAACGGGCGTCGAGACCGACTCGGCGGCATGCAGGGGGGCCACCATGAGGCCAAGAACGAAGGCTGAAGCCGCTAACTTCCGGATCATGGGGTCGTGTCTCCCTTTTTCATTGTCTGGTTGAACCGGGCTCTTACCCCATTCAGGAATTTTATGTTGTTTCCGTCATTGCTCACTTGCAAGCCGTTCGCATTAATTGTTCCGGCTTCCATTTCAACCACAACCGGCACGTTGGACACCAGATTTTTCTTCTCAAGCTCCACATGGGCCTTTGTCATGGTTGCGGTAAACCTGCCCTTCTCGACGATCCTTACATTGCCTTCCAAGTCCATCTCTTTTACCTTCGAATGATACAGGCCGGTATCTGAAAACAGCTCAAAAGGCTGACTTGATTTTCTCTGGAACGTGCCGGTGAGGTCTTCCATGTGGACCAAGTCCGCCGATTCCTTGTCTTGATAGCCTTTTTTTGCGGTTATTACATAGGGCTGATTTTCGCGGTCAATACCGGCGATGCGGGCAAATGCGCCGCTGATCTGTTCGGGCATTTCAACCGTCATGGGAGCCGGATTGGGTTTGGGACGCAGGGCGGAAAAAAAACCGGCCTGAACGAGAAACACGATGACCAGCCCAAGGCCGAAAGCCAGGGCCGCCCAACTCAATATGGGAGCCAGGCGCGCCCGCCGGGCGGCAGCCAGCAACAGTTCATTGGTGTTGTCAGGCTGAATTTCAGTGTGCGAAGACATCTTCTTCGGTCCAGCCCGCCAGATCGAGGGAGGCCCGCGTGGGCACAAAATCAAAACAGGCCTTGGCAAGGGGGGTGCGGCCTTCGCGCTCCAGCATCTGGTCGAGGCGGGCCTTCAGTTCATGGAGATAGAGCACGTCCTGGGCCGCATACTGCTTCTGCGCATCGCTCAGCATATGGGCGCCCCAATCGGAGCTTTGCTGCTGCTTGTTCAGTTCGATGCCGAGCAATTCCTTCACCAGATCCTTGAGGCCGTGGCGATCCGTGTAGGTGCGGGTCAGCTTCGAGGCCAGCTTGGTGCAGTAAAGGGGGAATGTGTCGACAGCGAGGTAGTGCTTGAGCACCGCCACATCAAAGCGGGCGAAATGGAAAATCTTGGTAACCTTCGGATCGGTCAGCAGCGCCTTGAGGTTGGGTGCGTCATAGGTGGCGCGGTCAAGCTGCACGAGATAGGCATTGCCATCGCCGGAGGAAAGCTGCACGAGGCAGAGCTTGTCGCGGCGCGGCAGCAGCCCCAGGGTTTCCGTATCAATGGCAACGGAGGCGCCGAAATCCAATCCTGCGGCCAAGTCGCCCTTGTAGAGTTTAATTGCCATTCCGCAGCCAGAGCCTCATGTGTTTCACAGGCGCCGAGGCTTACAAGACTGGGGCCGAATACTCAAGGCTTGGCCTTGCCACTGGTTTGTGCCGCAAGGCCCAGCCTGACGGCGGCTTCATGCAGGCGTTTGTCATGGGTCCAAAGGGGGCGGCGCTCAAGCGCGCCGAGGCAAGAAGCTGCGCGTCCACATAACCAATCCCAAGCCCAAAGAGGGCGTTTCGTTCGATAAAGTCCAAGACCTCGCCATCGCCTGCCGATGCGGCTTGCGGCAAATCCTGCAGGGACTGCAATATCGCATCACGCTGACGCAAATTTCCCAAGGCAAGCTCGCCGATCACGAAAGAATGGACAAGCACTTGCCCCGCTCCCAGCAATGCCTTCAGCCTGGCATCGCCCTTGCGCAAATGATCGACCCATGCGGAGGTATCGACCACTATCATTCAGGCTTGGACCTTCGCCGGGGTGCCACCGCCAGTTCCGGCTGGCTGCCGCCCAGCAAAGCCAGCCTGCGGCCGCTTTCCCGGGCAACAAGCGCTTTCAGCGCTTCATGCACCAACGAGGATTTTTCCTTAAGACCCGTATATTCCTGAGCCTGGGCAACAAGCTTGTCGTCCAAAGCAATTGTGGTTCGCATACCTAACTCCTGGTTAGGCATACAAATAGCATCATTTGATGCTAAATTTAATGCCTCAGCACATGCATCAATTAGGGTCATAACTAACGCGTATTGCGCCGCCCTTGTGATTTATCTCGCGAAGATCTTGATAGTATAGAAGGGCGTAATTCCTTCGCTTCATTGCCGCCGCGCGCCGCGACACCTGCAACTATGAATTCATAGTTGCAGGTGACGTGCTACTGGCTTTTCTGGCGGTGGATCCGGCGTGTCTCGCCGCCATGGTCCGTATCGGGCCCGAAGGCGCCTTCCGCCTGATCCTGCAAGAGCTTGACGTAGCGGCCATCGCCCCGGTTCATGTATTGCGCGTAATTCCTGTCCTGAAATTCCTGGGCGTCATCCCTTCCTTCAGAAACTGCATCATCGGTTTTTTCGACTGGATCCGGAACGCTGCCGGGACTTACGCTGGGGTTGTTTTCTTCCTCAATCCCCTCATTGTCCTTCGCCGCTTCGCGCCCACGGGCATTCCCGTAGTTCGGTGCGCCGGGGCGCAAGGGAGACTCTGGCAGCTTTTTTCCAGTCATCATTGCCCCTAGGGAAGATTGTGGCGCGGGGCGGTGCGGTTAGGCAGCCTGTCAATGGCTTCATCGGCTCCCTGGTCCTGCTTCAAAACACCTTCACGCAAGACCCGCGTAGCCGCATCCTGCTTTTGCGCCGGGTCAGTGGGGATTGGCGCAGTCTCCGCCGTGGCTTCGGTACCATTCCGC
Source organism: Hyphomicrobiales bacterium (assembly GCA_038330285.1). Taxonomy (GTDB): domain Bacteria; phylum Pseudomonadota; class Alphaproteobacteria; order Rhizobiales; family Aestuariivirgaceae; genus Aestuariivirga. The sequence goes on from JBBQNU010000028.1 coordinate 21,708, forward strand.
ACCGGCTTGCCATCGCCGTTGCGGGCTACTTCGGCAAACTTTGCCAGTGCTTCCGGCCTTTCGCCTTCCACGGTCTCTTCATCCACGATTTCTTCGTCGATGAGTTCATCATCGGTGATTTCGTCGTCCGACTCCAGTTCTTCACTTTCGGGGTCGGCAGCTTTCATTCTTGGCACGGTGGAGTTTACCTCCACCGATGAAGGTGCTTCTGCATCGCCATCCTCCGCGGCCATTTGCTGGGGCAGATCGTCTTCCTCGTCGACAGTTGAATTATCATCGTCGCCGAACTCAATGCCCTGGTTATCTTCATCGGTCAGAGGCAGGGATTCTGCCTCGGCCTTGCGGGTGTTGTCCGCATCAATTGGAAGGATTGGCCGTCCGGTGCGCGGATCGCGGGTAGCATCGTAGGTGTTTTCAACTGGATGGGCCATGGTGTTTTCCTTTCGAAGCTGTTGCGAGTCATAATTAATCGCGCTTCAAAAAGTTCCGGGCAGGCCAAAATATCCCTGGGGGATTTGACCATAAATTACTGCACCGTTTCCAGTGGCGCAGATAGCTTCCACGCCGTGTGGTTTTTTGGCTAAATGCTGCCCATGGACCATGAATTTTTTGAGAGGCCGGCTCTGGATGTTGCCCGGGATCTGATCGGCACTACCCTGTTTTTTGACGGCGTGGGCGGGATCATCGTCGAAACCGAGGCCTATTCACCGGAGGACGCCGCTTCACACAGCTTCAAAGGCCCGACCAAAAGAAATTCCAGCATGTTTGGCCGGGCAGGCCATGCCTATATCTATCGGTCCTATGGCATTCATTGGTGCCTCAATGCGGTGTGCCTGCCGGGCTCGGCCGTATTGATCAGGGCGTTGGAGCCTACTACCGGCATACCGCTCATGCGCGCCCGACGGGGCGTGGACGCCAATCGCCTTCTGTGTTCCGGCCCGGGGCGGTTATGTGAGGCGCTGGGCATTGAGGGGGCTCAGGACGGGCTTGCTCTCGATAAAATGCCGTTTGAGGTTCGACCCGCGCAGAACTCCTTTAGCCTTCACACTGGCAAGCGCATCAGGATCAGCAAGGCGGTGGAAGAACCCTGGCGGTTTGGCCTTGAGGGCTCGGAATTTCTCAGCAAGAAATTCTAGACATGCAGCTCATGTTTTGCCGTCAGGAATTTTGCGCAACTTCTAAACAATTTGTAATCTTTTAAGCGCAGCTCACCTTTGGACGGACGCATTTTGAACGCAGGAAACCCATAGTTCCAAGCGAAGTGAGGCGTTGTTTGTTGAATTCTGGCGCTCTTTATCAAGCGCTTTTTTGATTAGGAAATGTAGATTGATCACTAAAGCGGGGATGGCCATAGGCCTCTTACTCTTAATGGGCATATCGGAATCGGCTCACGCGGATATAACTTCTCAGGCAGGCCGCTACCTCGGCTGGAAAGAAGGAACTCCGCGATTGAACAGCCTGATGGGCGTCAATACCGCGCGCACCAGCTGGTGTGCCATTTTTGTCAGATCAATGTTCGAGCGCTCCGGAAAGAAGCCCCCATCAACTGCCGGATCAGTGGCTGGATGGGACAACAACCGGACTGGAGCTGTGGTAAAGTCCCCGCGAACGGGTGACTTGGCATTTTTCCGCCATTCCCACATGGCCATTGTGGTGGGAACTTCCGAAGGCAAAATCTGCACGAATTCTGGCAACCGGCGCAACAAGGTGACCAAGAGCTGCGAAAGCCCAAATCGTTTCAAACGGTTTCGCAGGCCGGGCTAAGACAAAGGCGGCGTTGAGCCTTCATCCAGTCCTGCTTCATGAATGGCGAAGCTCCGGCCGGCACGACGCATCGTCATTTAGCGAACATATCTTCCCGCTTCCAATGCCTCAGCTCTCCCAAAAGGGAGACAAATTCCTTCACGTCCTTGCTCGCGCCGAGATGCACCACTCCGTCATCCAGTGAATCTTCGATCCCGACTTTCTTCACTAGCGGCAGAGCCTCGGGGCTCAGCGACATGAATTTGCAATGGGCAAATGCATCGGCCACGAAGTCACAGGCTTCCGGCTTTTGCGTCAGTTCTTCGCCAGTGCCAGGCCCAAAGAGCAGAGCCACAGCATCATAGAGCACGGAAGGCCCGCCGCCGATCATCTGGTCTCCCGGCACGGCAGTGCCATCGCCAAGATTAACCCCGCCGATTTCAGGCGTGATGACTTCACAAACGCCGCCAGCTTTCTTGATCGCCGCTTTCAACGCATTAAAGGTGGCGGGATCCGCGCCCTCCGTGAGCATGATTCCGAGTTTCCGGCCTTCAAACCGGTTGGGACCGTTTTGGATAATGCTGAGGGCGGGTGAGGGCTTGAGATCCATGCGGGTTCGCATGGCGGCCTCTGCGGCTTCCGGCATCTCCTTAATTCCAAGGTCCTGCGCAATTTTTTTTGCCAAATCATCGTGAATGTTGATGAGGTGAGACAGCATGCGTTCCCTAATAACCGGGGTTTTCACCTTGCTCAATTCAAAGGTGAGCGCGGCGGCAATATGGTTTTGCTCGGTATCCGTCTGACTTATGAAGAACTGCCGGGCCTGACTGTAATGGTCGGCAAAGGTTTCAGACCTGACCCGTTGCTTGGTTCCTTCGACAGGTTCCGGGAAGGACGGAAAGCCCTTCACGGGAGATTCGCGCGGGCCCTGCTCCCAGGAGTTGGGCTGATAGTTGGCGCGGCCGGTGGGATTGCGCATGGCCATATGGCCGTCCTGCTGGAAATGATTGTAGGGGCATTTGGGCGCATTGATCGGAATATGGGTGAAATTCGGTCCGCCCAGGCGTTTTATCTGGGTATCCAAGTAAGAAAAGTTGCGGCCCTGCAGGAGAGGATCATTGGAAAAATCAATGCCCGGAGGGACATTCTGGGTCATGAAAGCCACTTGCTCGGTTTCGGCAAAGAAGTTGTCGGGCATGCGGTCCAGAACAAGGCGGCCCCCGGGACTGG
>JBBQNU010000029.1:0-24393 GCA_038330285.1 Hyphomicrobiales bacterium
CTTGGTGAGCCCCGTATCCTGGTCAACCTCGACCTCGCAGATGTGGACGCCCGCCGGGAACACGAAGTTCGACGGATCATGGAAAGACGTTTCCTTGAGGCCAATCTCGATTTCCGAGGAGTTGAACTTGTGGCCCACGTAAGAGGCAAGGGCCACTTCGCCGAACGCCATTTTCTTGTCAGTGCCCTTCACCGTGAAGGTGCCATCCTTGAAGTCGATGTCGTCGGTTGAGGCTTCCATAACGGCAGCGGCAACCCGCTTCGCCTTGGCTTCGATCTTGTCCAGCGCCTTTGAAATGGCGGTCATGCCGACCGCACCCGAGCGCGAGCCGTAAGTGCCCATGCCCATCTGCACCTTGTCGGTGTCGCCATGGACGATGGCCACGTTGTTGATGTCCACCCCGAGGCGTTCCGAAACAAGCTGGGCAAAAGTCGTTTCATGGCCCTGGCCATGGCTGTGCGAACCGGTGAGAACTTCCACCGTTCCGACCGCATTCACGCGGACTTCAGCCGATTCCCAGAGGCCCACGCCGGCGCCCAGTGAACCCACCGCTGCCGAAGGAGCGATGCCGCAGGCTTCGATATAGGCCGAGAAGCCCACGCCGCGCAGCTTGCCATTTTTGGCGGACGCCGCCTTACGCGAAGCAAAGTTCTTGTAGTCAGACATTTCAAGCGCCTTATCCAGCGCCGCGCCATAATCGCCTGCGTCATACATGAAGATGACCGGGGTCTGGTGCGGGAACACGGTGATGAAATTGCGCCGGCGGAATTCCGCCGGGTCAATCTTCAGTTCACGCGCTGCTGTTTCGACGATGCGTTCCAGAAGATAAGTGGCTTCCGGCCGCCCCGCGCCGCGATAGGCATCAACCGGCGCGGTGTTGGTATAAACCGCATCGATCTCCGCGTAGATGTTCGGAATGTTGTACTGGCCCGAGAGCAGCGTGGCATAGAGATAGGTGGGAACCGCCGACGAGAAGGTCGAGAGATATGCGCCCATCGAGGCAATGGTGTGGACCTTGAGGGCCGTGATCTTGCCCGAGGCATCTGTTGCCAGTTCCGCGTGCGATACGTGATCGCGTCCATGGGCATCCGAGAGGAAAGCCTCGGAACGGTCCGCCGTCCATTTGACGGGACGGCCGCCGATGCGCTTGGACGCCCAAACGCAGGTGACCTCTTCGCCATAGATGAAGATTTTCGAACCAAATCCGCCGCCCACATCAGGAGCGATGACGCGGAGCTTGTGTTCCGGTGCCAAGCCGTGGAAGGCCGAGATGACGAGACGCGCCACATGCGGATTCTGGCTCGTGGTATAAAGCGTGTAGTGCTCGGAGCCCGTGTCATAGGAGCCGATGGCGGCGCGGGTTTCCATGGCGTTTGGAATGAGCCGGTTGTTGATGAGGTCAAGCTTGGTCACATGGGCTGCTGACTTGAAGGCGGCATCCGTTGCCGCTTCGTCGCCAATCGACCAGTTATACACCCGGTTGTCGGACGCCACGTCATGGACCTGGGCTTTGGTTTTCATGGCCTGGGCCGCATCCACATTGTGCGGCAGCACACCGTAGGACACGACAACCGCCTGGGCGGCAGCCTTGGCCTGTTCACGGGTTTCCGCGATGACAACGGCCACCTGGTCGCCCACGAAGCGCACCTTGCCGCTGGCGAGAATGGGATGGGGGCCGGCCCTCATGCCCGAACCATCCTTGGAATGGATCATCCAGCCGCAAATCAACCCGCCGATCTTGTCTTCCTCGACTTCCTTTGAAGTGAAGATATCGACCACGCCCGGCATCTTCTTGGCCTTGGCGGTGTTGATCGACTTGATCGTGGCATGGGCATGGGGGCTGCGCACGAAATACGCGTAGGTTTGGTCTTTCAGGTTGATGTCGTCGGTATACTGGCCCTTGCCGGTGATGAACCGCTTGTCTTCCTTGCGCAGCACCCGCGCGCCAATTCCTGTGTCGGACATGTTGCTTGCCTCCGTTACATTTTTTCGGCAGCGGATTGAACCGCCGCCACGATGTTATGATAGCCCGTGCAGCGGCAGATGTTTTGGGAAAGCTCGCGGCGGATGACTTCTTCGCTCACCTTCTTGCCATTGCGCTTCACGATGTCGATGGAGGCCATGATCATGCCGGGGGTGCAGAAGCCGCACTGCAGGCCGTGATTCTCATGGAAGGCCTGCTGCATGGGATGGAGCTTGCCGTTCTTGGCAATGCCCTCGATGGTTGTGACATCGGCGCCTTCGCAGGCCACCGCGAAAGTGGTGCAGGATTTGACGGCCTTGCCGTCAATGTGGACCACGCAGGCCCCGCACTGGCTGGTGTCGCAGCCCACATGGGTTCCGGTGAGACCCAGATTCGTCCGGATAAAATCGACCAGCAGCGTGCGGTTTTCAACGTCTCCGCACACCGCCTTGCCATTCACTTTCATGGAAATTGCGGGCATTCAGCTTACCTCCCTGGCGATCCCTCGAAGGCATTGAACTGACCCTCGTTCCGGGAATTCTTTTTATCTAGTTTATAATCATCCCAGATTTGCACCTTGGTCAAGCCTTAGCAAGCACAATGAAAAGGACTGGGGCCACATGCGGCTTTTTGGACGCATCGCTGCCGCGGATTTGGAAGCCCTCAACCTGCGCCTGTTTTTTAATCAGGCCACTGCCGCCATTGATGGACTTTGGCATACGATTAAAACTCTCTGCGAGAATCGCCTTCTCCCGTTCTGCGTAGCTAAGTAAGGCATATGGGGGAACGCTATCGCGAGGTTCCACCCGATAGGCGCGTGTTTGTTCATTGACGCCACCAAAAGCCAGCCTTAGGGTCGATAAAAGTGGGGACTTTCAAAGAGGTAATCGCGTGGCCAGGATTTTCCAGTGGTTTATTCTTGTTGCGTTGTTCACGCTGGTGCCGGGCGTGGCGCTGGCCGATGAACTGGCCGCACTTCGCGGGCAAACCATAAGGATGATCGTCGCCCACCGGGCCGGCAACACAACCGATACCATGGCGCGGCTCTTCGCTGCCACGGTGGAAAAGCTGGTGCCGGAAGCCGCGGTGCGCATTCAGAACCTTGATGGCAGTGGCGGAACCCTGGCCTTGAACGAGATTTATGGGGCTGGGCCATCATCAATCACCCTGGGCTTCGTCAACAGCGGTGTTGTCTATTCCCAGGCAACCCTGGATGAGAAGTTGGCCTACGACCTGACAAAATTCCGCTGGATTGGGGCCTTGGCGGGAAGCCAGCGCGTGCTGGTGGTCCGGAAGGGGGTTCTTGAACTTGCTGACCCGCACAAGAAGCAGCCTTCAGGAAAACCGCTTGTCGCGCTGACAACGACAGCCAACGCCCACAATTACATGGATGGGCTCTTGATCAACAATCTCACCAACATCCGGCTGAAAATGGTGACCGGTTTCAAAACCGAACAGCAGGATGCCATGCTTCTGGCGGGCGATGCCGATGCCGGAATCGGAACCTATGAGAATTACCGGGTGGCCATTGAATCCGGCGACCTCGTCCCCGTCCTGCGCTTTGGCAGCCTGGGCTATCCCGAGGCGGCGATGAAGGCGCCCGCCCTTGCTGATGTGGCTAGAAGCGGCGCGCCAAAGGACGTGGTTTCCATTTCCGCCCAGCTCTCCGATATGGGGCGCTACGTGCTGGCGGCCCCGTCAACCACCGATGAACAGACGGCAGCCTTGCAAGCGCTCTTCAACAACGTGGTTGTTGATGCGGACTACCTGAAGGGTTTTGCTGCCGCCCACATGATGAGCGAGCCCCGTGACGGCGCAGCGCTCACAAAGTTCATGGCCGATATACTCGGCAACGCCTCCGCCATTGCGGCGTTGAAAAGCGAACTTGCCTGCGGTCAGCGCATCAGCGATGAAAAGCAGGCGGCGTGCCGATAGCCTGCCCTCAGTTCAGCCGATTCGAATCGCGACATGATTGATGGATTTTTTTACGACGGGCCGTTGACCCTCATTGTGGCGCTGCTCCTCGGTACCTTTGTTGGTTTTGTCTGCGGTCTGGTGCCGGGATTGGGGGGCCGCATCGGCCTGGTTCTGTCCATGCCGCTGGCTGTGATGTGGGAGCCGGTGCCCGCCGCCATCTACCTGTTTGCCCTGCATTCAGTCATCCATACCTCATCGTCGATTCCCGCCATAGCCTTTGGCATGCCAACCTCTGCGGCTGACGCGGCAACGGTTCTGGATGGTTATCCCCTGGCGCAAAAGGGCCGCGCTAGTGAGGCCCTGGGTGCAAGCCTGAGCGCCTCGGCGCTTGGCGGCATGCTTGGCGCGGTGGCCTTCTTTCTGGCCATTCCCGTGGCGCGTCCGATTGTGACAAGCATGGGGCCACCCGAACTTCTGCTGCTGTCAATTTTTGGAATTACACTGGTAAGCACGGTCTCGGAAAAATTCCTCCTGCGCGGCCTCGCCGTGGCCTGCCTCGGCACCCTCTTTTCCATGGTGGGCTACGATATCAGAACCGGAGAGCCCCGTCTGGCTTTCGGCATGGCACAGCTTGCTGACGGTCTCAGCCTGCCAGCGCTGGTAACCGGCATGTTTATCATCCCCGAGATGCTGGCCGCCATGAAACTGACGGATGACAGAGCCCTTGACGTGGCGCGCTCAACGTCGGCTTCCGATGTCGTAAAGGGCATGCTGGTAACGTTCCGCTATAAGATGCTCCTGCTGCGCAGTTCGCTTTACGGCATCGCGGTTGGCGTTATGCCGGGCGTTGGGGCATCGGTTTCCGTGTGGTTTGCCTATGCCCACGCCGCACGGTCGGTGAAGTCAGAAACCCCGTTCGGCCAGGGCGCCATTGCAGGCGTGATTGCGCCGGAGGCCGCGAACAATTCCAAGGAGGGGGGCGCAATGATTCCCACTCTCTTCTTTGGAATTCCCGGCAGCTCAAGCATGGCAATCATGATGGCGGCCCTCGGCATCGCCGGTGTTTCCGTTGGTCCCAACATGCTGGGCAAGGACATCAGCCTGACTTATCTTCTGGGCGGTACCGTCGTGTTCGCCAATCTTATCGCCATCCCCCTGTTTGTCGCCGCGGTGCCTTGGGTGGTCAGGCTATCGGCAGTGAAGCGCGAACTGGTTGCCCCGTTTTCCATTGCCATTGCCGTGACCGCGACTCTGATCAATTCGCCTGAATCCACCATTCATCTCCAATTGCTGGTGACAACCGTAATTGGCCTTGTCCTCAAGCGGGCTGGTTGGCCAAGGGCTCCCTTCATTCTCGGATTTGTTCTCGGCGGGCTGGTGGAAACGTCGTCTTATCAAACGGCAGTGATCTGGGGCTGGTCCGCTCTATGGCGCCCGATGACAATTGTTTTGCTCACCCTTCTTGTGGCCTGGATGGCGTATTTGGCGCTCACGCGGCGGCCGGCCAAATCGCAGGCAGCTCAGACCGGCTCTGCGGTAGAGTTTTTTCTGGGCGCCATATTCCTCACAGGGATTTTGGCCGTGTCATTTGAGAGTTGGAGCGCACGCTGGTCCGTGGGCGCTGTAGCTTTCATGGGCATTGCAACGACCATTCCCGCAATCATCCGGACACGCTTTCACAACATCATTGACCCGCATGGCGAGAAGCTGCGCCATGTGGGTGCCACCCTGGCATTTCTGTTGGCCACGCCTTTTTTTGGCGTTGTTCCCTCGGCGGGGGCTTATCTGGTGACGATGCTGCGCCGGAGCGGGACCGGCGGGGCCGGCGCGGTGCTGCTCGTGGCGGCTTTCCTGCTCATCCAATACGGCCTTCTCGCCATGGTGTTCGATGTCTCGGTTGAGCGGGAAATTGTCGGACGCCTGCTATGGACGTTTTTCTGGCGTTAGCAGGAATATCAGCCGCCTTTTGACGGTCTTGGCATGGGGCGCGGAATCAATCTGCTGAAAGATTTTGATTTTGAGCTGCGCCGCTTGAAACAGCCGCTCCAGGTTTTCGGCATCGCCGTATTCCGACTTGTTGTAGCCGCGCTCCTGCCTTTGGGCGAAGAGGCGCTGAGAGTAGACAATGGCACCACCTGGCTTCAGGCATCTCCTGAATGACTCCATGGTTTGAATGTGGCGTTCCATTGGCAGGAAACGGAGCAGGCTGTGAGCGAGGATAATGTCAGCCTCAATATTCAAATCACCCTCGCTTAAATCCAGAACGCGTGTTGCCAGATGCAGATGGTTGCGCCGGGCGAAGGCTTCACACTGCTGCAACGGTGTCTCGCACTTGTCGACCACGGTGAATGCGATCCGTCGCGCGGTGCCCGGCCTGACGCGCTCCGCCGCCATGCAGCAGATTGAGAGCAGGTTTGTGTCGGCGCTTCCCGCAATAAGGATTCCGGTCTGGTCAGAAGTTTTTGAAAGAACGCCGTGAATGATATCGGTGAGGTCTGGCTGGTCGAGTGGCTGCAAGCCATCCGCTGCACACCTCTTCTGCGCCCGCTCAAGATGGTAGCCGTCGCAGGCACCGCAATGAAGCGGGGCAAGCTCTTCCGCAAGCCGGAGGTTTTCGGCTAGGTCTTCCTCGAAGTCCGTATGCATGCAGTCAGGCCACGGCCTGTTGTATCACCGGTATCCCGCGTTCGCGGTAAGGTGTGCGGCCATAGAAGGCGCGGTAGCATTTTGAGAAATGCGATGGAGATGAGAAGCCGGAGGCCAGCGCCACATTGATCACCGACATATCGGTTTGCAGCAAAAGCGAGCGCGCCTTCTTCAGGCGCAGTTCGAGGTAATAACGCTTGGGCGAGCGGTCCACATAGCGCCGGAACAGGCGCTCAAGTTGCCGCGTCGAAAGCCCCGCCTGTTTTGCCAGCAGGCTGGGCGACAGGGGTTCCTCCAGATTCTCTTCCATCTTTTCGATGATGCCGACGAGCTTCGGATGCCGCGCCCCGATGCGGGCAGGCAGCGACATGCGCTGATGCTCGCTGTGGTGGCGGATGGGCGAATGCAAGACGGCTTCGGCGACGCCCGAGGCCAGATCCGGCCCGTGCTGGCTGGCAATCATGGTGAGCATCATGTCGAGCGCCGTGGTGCCGCCGGCGCTTGTAAAGCGGTCCCGGTCGATTTCAAACAACCCGCCCGTGTCGTTGATGTCCGGGAACGCTTCCGAAAAGCCGGGCAGGTTTTCCCAATGGATGGTGCATTTATAGTCGTCGAGAATGCCGGCTTCGGCCAGCAGATGGGCCCCGGTGCAGACCGCCCCAATGTCATTGCCCTTGCGCGCCGTCTTGCGCAGCCATGAGATCAGGCGCTTGTCAGAATGATGCTGCACATTGAGCCCGGCGCAAACAATGATGGTGGCATGCGGCGGCACGGTCTCCAGATCACCGTTGACCATGGTGAGGATGTTGTTGGAGGCGGCCACCGGCTGGCCATCCACCGAATGCATGGTCCAGCGGTAAAGCGCCTTTTCCGACATGCGGTTTGCCAGCCGCAGCGGCTCAATGGCCGAGGTTACCGGCATCATGGTGAATTCCGGCACCAGAATCAGGGCAAAAGGCTGCGGCACGTCCTTGGGTTTGTCGCCAAACATGGGTTTTCTCCGAGGCCCGCATCTTTGCGGCAGTTCCGCCACTTTGTCCACCAGCGCCATGTCGCAGCCCGAAACCGACTTGCGGCAAGGTAAATGGTCGGTTTCGTATTGTTGCTGTCGCAAATATTTGGGCGAATGAGGGACGTTCCGGCCATTTTACACGCTGACCTGCCTGGAGGCCCTTTCGTGAATGCTCCCCATTTTCTTAGCCCCGCCAAATCCAACCTGATGGACAATCCTTCCCGGGAGTTTCTGAAGAACCTGTCGCTTGAAATCACTGCCAAGCAGATTGAAAAACTGCCGGTCTTGCAGGAACGCCTGCCAAAAGGCACGCCGGTTTTCATCGCCCTGATCGATCCGGCTGATGCGGCGGGCCAATTGGCAGCGGCCAGCGCCCTCCGCAAAGCGGGCCTTGAACCCATTCCCCATGTGCCGGCCCGCTTTGTGCTGGATGAAAGTGATTTGAAGACCCGCATTGCCGCCTTGGCGGGCGATGCCGGCGTGACGCAAATGCTGGTGCTGGGCGGCGGCGCACCGACACCCATGGGCAAGTTCGATGCGGCCATCCAATTGCTGCGAACCGATGTGTTCCAGAAAAATGGTGTGATGCGCATCGGCATCGCCGGCCATCCCGAAGGCAATTCTGATATCACCAAGGTTCATGGCGAAGCCGTGCTGCTGAAGGCTCTCGGCGAGAAGCAGGCATGGCTGAAGGCCAACAACATTTCAGGCTTTATCGCCACGCAGTTCTTGTTTGAAGCGGCGCCAGTCGCCTATTGGGCCAGCATGCTGCGCGACAATGGTATCGATCTCCCAATTCATGTCGGTATTCCTGGCCCGGCGACGATCAAGACCCTGGTGAAATATGCCGCCATGTGCGGTGTTGGAAATTCCGCCCGCTTCATCCGCAAGCAGGCATTGAACATCACAAAGCTTCTGACAGTGAACACCCCTGATGAATTCATCGAGCAGCTCGCCGTGCTGCATTTCGACCGCCCCGAGCTCGGCATTCAGGGCCCCCATCTCTATCCCTTCGGCGGCTTCGACAAGATGTTCGAATGGCTGACGCCGAAGTTCAAGGGTTGAACAAATGCAAATGGCCGGGCATGGCGGCCCGGCCAGCGCATTCATTGTGCGGAACGATTAACGGCGGTTGCTGCCGCCGAGTTCCATATCGTCGCCGCTGGTGCTCTTCTTGATAACAACGATGGCATTCGCACTGGTCGACCCGCTGGACATCAGGTTCGTATCCTTGCCGACATAGATGACGTTGTCGCGGTATGAAGCAAACGAAGCCGTCGAGAGCGCGGCAAGGGCGATGAGGGAAATTGCGATCTTCTTCATGGGTAGTCTCCTTTGGGTTTAATTTTATGAACGGCCATCAATGACCGGTCTGATTATGAAAACGGCTGCGCCAGATTTTTAGTTTCAGGAAAAACGAAAAAGAACTCCCGTTCACGAAGCTGTTATGTGTGGCAAGTCGGGTTCACGGATTTGTGAAAAGAAAGCGGCCGGGCGAGAGGCCCGGCCGATGCAGCCATTAACGTGTGGGATCGCTAATTGCTGCCGCCGCAGTCGTTAGCGGCGGTTGCTGCCGCCGATTTCCAAGTTGGATGCGTCGTTGGTGTCAGCAGGAACGGCCAAGGCGTTGCTTGCAGAAACGCTGACTGCCTGATGTGAGTCAACGGCGCCATTTGGCGTGGTGACATCACGGTTCGAGGCCAGCGAAGCCGTTGACAGAGCGGCCAGGGCGAGGAGGGAAATTGCGATCTTCTTCATGATAGTATCCTTTACGTCTCTTGTTGATCTTACGTCGTGAACTGCGCTCTTCGCAGTCCCGATATGCTCGATGTAAGAAGCCAAGTCAGCCTTTCAAGAAGAAATGTAATATTTATGATCACATATTTTTGATGTAGCAATATCAACAGGTTAACAAAAATTTGAAGAGAGAGTGGGCGTCTGCACAATGTTTGTGCAGACGCCGGATCAGCCCGTCAAATGGGCGCGGTTTGCGCCCCGAACAAGCTGACTTTTGCAGGCGCGCGGGCCGTTGCAAGGATAAAGTCCCACGCATAATCAGCATAGGAACGGAACACATAAATGTCGAACACCGTGTCTTCCACAACATGCAGCAACGCCGCGATTTCGGCATACCGCATGCGCCGCACCGTGCCCGGCGCATAGTCATCGCCGAGGAGATCAAGCGAAGATCCTTTCAGCAAAACTTCGCGCACCCCTTCGCCTTCAAGGCGCAGGACCGCGCGCATGTCGGAAGCATCAACAACAAGCGAATGAACACTCCCGAGCTCGGCTTTCAATGCGGCAGTCAGTTCAACCGCTTTGGCGCGCGAGCAGAGAATGAGCCACTGATCGATGGAGAGCCACAGGGCCTTCACATCACCCCACGACACACTGGTGCGCGGCGTCTTCGGCAGATCAAGGCCCAAAACTTTTTTTGCGGCCGCCATGAATTTCTTGTCTGCAGCAGAGCCACGCACATCAATCATGCCACGGTCGGTGATCTCGCGGAGCTCGATGCTCAGGCCAAGCGGGGCTTCACGGTGGGCGAGGGGGGATTCAACATAGAGCTCAGACATTCTGCCGCGCTCCTTCCTTGTCATAGAAAACCGGATCAACAATTTTGGCGCGGATCACCTTGCCCCCTTCGACGGGGAAAGAAAGCGTTTCGCCCATGCGGGCCCGGCCATTCTGTATGAGTGCCATGGCAATGGAGCGTTCCAGTGTCGGTGAGTAATAGGATGAAGTCACTTGGCCGATCATTTCCATCGGTGGCTTGTCCTTCACGTGACGCACCGCGTAAGCGCCATCCGGCAACACGTCAGTCGGCTCTTCCGTAAGCAGGCCCACAAGCTGTTTGCGGTTCGGCCCCTTGAGATAGCTTTGCTCGAGCGAACGCTTGCCGATGAAGTCCGCCTTCTTCTTTGACACGAGCCCATCAAGCCCCACGTCAATCGGCGTCGTCGTACCATCGGTTTCATCACCAATAACGATGAAGCCTTTTTCGGCGCGCAGCACATGCAGCGCTTCCGTGCCATAGGGCTCAATGCCAAGTTCTTTCCCTGCATCAAGAATGGCATTCCACAGCCCGCGGCCCATGTTTGAAGGCGTTGCCACTTCATAGGACTGTTCGCCCGAGAAGCTGATGCGGTAGACCCGCACCGGATAGCCGCCGAGCTTGCCTTCTTTGAACGACATATGCGGAAAGCCATCATGGGAGAGATCGAAATCCGCCCCCAGCTTGGCCAGCACATTGCGCGCCCGCGGGCCAGCGATGGCGAACTGCGCCCATTGCTCGGTCACCGGTGTCACGAACACTTTATAATGCGTCCATTCGGTTTGCAGCCATTCCTCAAGCCAGGCGGCGATGCGGTCCGCCCCGCCGGACGTGGTGTGCATGAGGAAATGGTCTTCGCCCAAACGCACCGTGACACCGTCATCGGTGAGGAAGCCCAACTCATTCATCATCAAGCCGTAGCGGCATTTGCCGACTTTCAGGGTTGAAAACATATTGGTGTACATGCGGTCGAGGAATTCCGCCGCATCCGGCCCCTTGATTTCAATCTTGCCAAGCGTCGAGGCATCAAGCAGGCCAACCTTGTGGCGCACCGCGAGAATCTCGCGGTTGATCGAACCATGCTTGTCCTCGCCAGTGCCCGTATAGGTGTAAGCCCTGCGCCACTGGCCGACGGGTTCGAAGGTTGCGTTCCTGTCCGCATGCCACTGATAAATCGGTGTGCGGCGGATGGGCAGGAACAGGTTCTTGGTCAGCACGCCCGCAATCGAGCCGAAGGAAAACGGCGTATAGGGGGGGCGGAACGTGGTGACGCCGATTTCCGGAATGCTCTTGCCCGTTGCTTCCGAAAGCACCCCGAGGCCATTGAGGTTCGACGTCTTGCCCTGGTCAGTAGCCATGCCGAAGGTGGTGTAGCGCTTGGTATGCTCTACCGACTCGTAACCCTCGCGCTGGGCCAGTTCCAGGTCGGCCACCGTCACATCGTTCTGGAAGTCAATGAAATGCTTGTTGCCTTCATTATATTTGCCCGTAGCCGGCGCAAACCACAGGGCTTCCAGGGGATTCTGCACATCCTGTTCGGCCTTGGGCGATTTGACCTTGGCCGCCTTGGTCTTCCGCTTGGCACCCGCTTCCCCGGCTGCCGCTGCTTCGGCAATGATCTCAGCCAGCGCAAAGGTGCCATTGGCGGCGCCAACTGCGATTATCGGGTCTTGATGCCGGTCAGGCCGGAAGGATTGCAGGCCATCGTCAAACCTGATCTTGCCGCCATTATGGCACCAGAGATGAAGTGCCGGATTAAACCCGCCCGACATGGCGATGAAATCGCAGGAGATTTTACGCTCGGTGATGACCCGGCCCTGGCCCTTGCGGTAAGCTGCCACGCGCACCGCAGTGACGCCGAGATTGCCTTCAACGGCTGACACCACCGAACTTACCGCCACATCAATGCCGGCGGCGCGGGCTCTTTCGACCAAAGCGCCCTCAGCCCGGCCCCGGGAATCAACAACCCGGACGCCAATGCCAGCAGCCTTCAGCACGAGGGCCGTCTGATAAGCATCGTCATTATTGGTGAAAACAATGCCTTCCACGCCGGGGGATACGCCGTAGCGCTCCACCATGGCCCGGGCGGCCGAGGCCAGCATGATGCCGGGCCGGTCATTATTTGCAAATGCAATCGGGCGCTCGATGGCTCCTGTCGCAAGGATCACCTGCTTGGCTCGCACTTTCCAGAGACGATGGCGCGGTGCGCCTTCCCGCAAAAGCGCGGGATCATGATCGGCAACGCGCTCAAACAGCATCAGATAGTTATGGTGCCAATGGCCCACAACAGTGGTGCGGGGCAGGAGATGCACATTCTCCGCTGTGGCAAGAGCGGAAACCTTGTCAGCAACCCAAGCCATTTGCGGTTTGCCATCAAGCATGCCACCGGAAATATCTGCGACACCGCCGAACTGCGGGTTCTCATCGGCCACAATAACCTTGGCACCCGTAGCCGCGGCGGACTCAGCCGCCGCCAATCCCGCAACCCCGCCGCCCACCACCAGCACATCGCAATGCACATGGATGTTCTCGTAAGCATCGGGATCGCGGCCTTCCGGTGCGTGGCCCAGGCCCGCGGCCTTGCGGATGATTGGCTCGTACACATGCTTCCAGAAACGCTGCGGCCACATGAAGGTCTTGTAGTAGAAGCCGCCGGGAATGAAGCGCGAGAACTTGCTGTTGAGCGAACCCACGTCGAAGGCAAGTGACGGCCAGCGGTTCTGGCTCACCGCCAGCAACCCGTCAAAAAGCTCAACCTGCGTGGCGCGCAAATTGGGTTCATGGCGCGAGCTGTCGCCCACGCCGACCAGCGCGTTCATTTCCTCTGATCCGAGGCCGACAACGCCGCGCGGGCGATGGTACTTGAAACTGCGGCCGAAAAGCTTCGTGCCGTTGGCCATCACGGCTGAGGCCAGCGTGTCGCCAGCAAAACCCGTGAGCTGCTTGCCGTCAAAACTGAAATGCATCTTTTTTGTGCGGTCAATGCGGCTGCCGCCCTGGGCCAGGCGGTAAGGCTTGTTGCTCATGATTTTGCCTCCGCCTTAAGCCTGTCTTTGAAATACGCGGCCCATTCGCCCGTGGCCTGTTCCATCACCTCGCGCGCCGGCAGTTCGGTGATGCCGTAGAAGGCCTTGAATTCCATGGTGACGGTATCGCGCGCCGCATGGAACCATTTCCCGCAGCCCCGGTCACAGCGCCAGCGTTCGAAATGCAGGCCTTTAGGATTGTGCCGGATGAAGAGGTAATCGCGCTGCGCTTCATCGCTGACATTCGCCGGATCATGGGTTGCAGGTCGGCGCACATGGGCCTGCCCGCCCCCATGAAAATCCGTCTCGTCGCCTTCCGCGCCACACACCGGGCATCGAACAACTAACATATCATCTGCTCCTAATGCGCCACCGCTGCTGCGACACTTTCGTCGATCAGGCGGCCTTCCGCGAAACGGTTGAGTCCGAAAGGCTCGGCAATGGGGTGCGGCCTGTCATGGGCGATGGTGTCGGCGAAGACATAGCCCGAACCCGGAATGGCCTTGAAGCCGCCGGTGCCCCAGCCGCAATTCACATAGAGGCCTTCCACATCGGTCTTGGAAATGATCGGCGAACGGTCGCCCGTCATGTCGACGATGCCGCCCCACATGCGCAGCATGCGCAGGCGTGAAATAATCGGGAAGGTTTCAACCAGCGCCGTGACCGTGTGCTCTAGCGAAGGGAAGGAGCCGCGTTGCGAATAATTATTGTATGGGTCCGTGCCGCCGCCGATCACCAACTCGCCCTTGTCCGACTGGCTGATGTAGCCATGCACGGTGTTGGCCATCACCACGCAATCAATGACCGGCTTAATGGGCTCCGATACAAGCGCCTGCAGGCAGAGACTCTCAATCGGCATGCGCACGCCCGCGGTTTGCATGAGGGTGGAAACATTGCCTGCGGTCACCACGCCGACTTTCTTCGTCTTGATGCTTCCACGCGACGTTTCAAGGCCAACGACTTTTCCGCCTTCCCGCGTGATGCCGGTGACTTCGCAGTTCTGGATAATGTCAACACCGAGCGCATCCGCCCCGCGGGCATAGCCCCAGGCCACCGCATCATGCCGGGCCGTGCCGCCGCGCGGCTGGTAATAGGCCCCGAGAATGGGATAGCGGCAGTTCGGATCATCATTGATGATCGGAACGATTTCTTTCACTTCAGCCGGTGAAATCATCCGGCAATCCAATCCCGCCAACCGGTTTGCGTGTGCCGTGCGCTTGAAGGCGCGGAGCTCGTGTTCGGTCTGGCACAGCATCAAAACGCCGCGCGGGCTAAACATCACATTGTAATTCAGTTCCTGGCTCAGGCCCTCGTAAAGCGAGCGCGCCAGCTCATAAATGGCGATGGAGGAATCCTGCAGGTAGTTGGAGCGGATGATGGTTGTGTTGCGCCCCGTGTTGCCGCCCCCCAGCCAGCCTTTTTCAAGGATGGCGATATTCGTCATCTTGTGGTTTTTGGCGAGGTAATAGGCGGTGGCCAGCCCATGCCCGCCGGCCCCCACGATGACCGCGTCATAGGCAGCCTTGGGCGCCGGTGAACGCCAGGCCCGCTCCCAATCCTTGTGGTAATTCATGGCGTTGCGGGCGAGCGAAAAGATCGAATAACGGGATTTCATCGGGCCTATCCTTAATGCGTCTGTCTTGTATCAAATGGGCCCTACAATCACTACAGCTTTCCGACGCCCCATTGCCGCCATGCGACAATGCGACGTGACAGAGGGATGGCTATGAATTGTATTGTGAGCCCACTATGAGAATACCCTTAACCGCATGATGATCTGGTTGATTTTTGCAGGCATGACCGTGGCCGTAGTGGCCGCCTTGCTTGTGCCGTTCATGCGCCAATCGGCGGGCGCCGAAAGCCCCGATTCGGAATTCGACCGGGCCATTTACCGCGACCAGTTGCAGGAGCTCGACCGCGATGCCGCACGCGGGCTGATCGGCGAGACCGAGGCCCAGGCGGCCCGCAATGAAATCTCAAGGCGCCTGTTGCAAGTGGCAAAACCGGAAGCGCCTGCTGCCGGTAACCGCTACGCACTTTTGGCCGTCCTGCTGGTGCCGCTCATTGCGCTGCCGGTCTATGCCAAGTATGGCAGCCCGCTGCTGCCCGATGTGCCCTTGCAGGAGAGATTGAAGGGGGCCATCGCCAACCAGGATTTTGAAGCCCTTGTGGCAACTGTTGAAGCCCATCTGGCCCAAGCCCCCAAAGATGTTGAGGGCTGGAAAGTGCTGGCCCCCGCCTACAAGCGCGAGCAGCGCTGGAGCGATGCGGCAGACGCCTATGCCAATGTCCTGCGCCTCGCCCCGCCGACCGCCGATGCAATTGCCGATTATGGCGAAATGCTCGTCTTCGCCAATGAAGGCATGGTGACCGACGAGGCCGAGAGCGCCTTTGCCGAAGCCTTGAAACTCGAAGCAACGAACGAGCGCGCCAAATACTATTATGACATGGCCCTGAAGCAGGAAGGCAAGGCCCCCGCCTTGAGCGACGAACAGATTGCGGCGGTGCAGGCCATGCCGGCGCAGGATCAGACGGCAATGATCGCCGGCATGATTGATGGCCTTGAGCAAAAGCTCGGCAAGGACAGCCGCGACCTCGAAGGCTGGAAACGCCTGATTCGTGCCCGGCGCGTTTCAAATGAAATCGACAAGGCAAAAACCTCGCTCGATCTCGCCATGAACATTTTCAAGGACGAGCCCGTCTCGCTTGAGGCCCTACGTGATCTTGCGAAAGAATTGGAGATAGCAGAATGAAAAGAACCCTCATCCTGAGGTGCCCCGCAGCGCGGGGCCTCGAAGGGTCCCCCGCAGTAAAGGTGCTTCGAGGCTTTGCCTTCGGCAAAGCACCTCAGCATGAAGGGGGATGGGAATGACCCGTAAACAAAAGCGCCTGTCAGTGATCGTCGGTGGCCTTGCCATTCTTGGCCTTGCCGCCGGCCTCGTGCTCTATGCCCTGCGTGACACCATTGTGTTTTTCTACACGCCCAGCGAAATCTCCGAAAAGAACGTGCAGCCCGGGACGCGGCTGCGCCTTGGCGGCCTGGTGGAAGAGGGCAGCATTTCCAAGGCGGGCGGCACGACGGTTACGTTTGTTGTAACGGACACGATCAAGACTTTGAATGTGAGCTACACCGGTCAACTGCCCGATCTCTTCCGCGAAGGGCAGGGCGTTGTCGCCGAAGGTATTCTGGATGCGGGCGGCGGTTTCATTGCCGACACGGTTCTGGCCAAGCATGATGAAAACTACATGCCCAAGGACGTGGCCGACAAGCTGAAGGAAAAAGGTGTCTGGCAGGAAGGCAAGGGGGCAGGCCCATGATCGCCGAGATCGGACATTTCGCCCTTATTCTCGCCCTTGCCGTTGCCGCCTTCCAGACTCTTGTGCCGCTGATCGGCGCTGAGCGGGGCAACCGCCAGATGATCGCATCCGCCGTTCCGGCAACACTCATTCAACTCGTACTCGTCTATGTGGCCTTTGCCGCCCTCACCCACGCCTACCTGATTTCCGATTTCTCCGTGCGGAATGTCTTTGAGAATTCCCATTCCGCCAAGCCGCTGCTTTACAAAATTTCCGGCGTTTGGGGAAACCATGAAGGCTCCATGTTGCTCTGGGTTTTCATCCTCGCCAGCTTCGGCGGCGCCGTGGCGATTTTCGGGGACAACTTGCCGCCCACCCTGAAGGCCCGCGTGCTGGCGGTGCAGGGCTCCATCGGCTTTGCCTTCCTTCTCTTCATAGTCGTGGCGTCCAATCCCTTCGCCAGGCTCAATCCCGTGCCCATCGAAGGCAACGGCCTAAATCCCATTTTGCAGGATCCGGCACTCGCCTTTCATCCGCCCTTTCTCTACGCGGGCTATGTGGGTCTTTCCGTTGCCTTTTCCTTTGCCATCGCCGCACTCATTGACGGCAAGGTGGACGCCGCCTGGGCCCGCTGGGTCAGGCCGTGGACGCTCGCCGCCTGGATGTTCCTCACCATCGGCATCAGCATGGGAAGCTGGTGGGCCTATTATGAATTGGGCTGGGGCGGTTGGTGGTTCTGGGACCCGGTGGAGAACGCCAGCTTCATGCCATGGCTGGTGGCAACCGCACTTTTGCATTCGGCCATCGTCGTGGAAAAGCGCAATGCCCTGAAAGTGTGGACCGTGCTTCTCTCCATCCTGGCCTTCTCATTATCATTGCTCGGCACTTTCCTTGTGCGCTCCGGCGTCCTGACTTCGGTTCATGCCTTCGCCGTTGATCCGGCGCGCGGCGTTTTCATTCTCGGCATCCTCTGTTTTTTTATCGGCGGCGCGCTGACGTTGTTTGCATGGCGCGCACCGGTCCTTAAAGCGGGAGGCTTCTTCTCCCCCATCAGCCGCGAAGGCGGGCTTGTGCTGAACAATCTTTTCCTCTGCGCCGCCTGCGCTTCGGTCCTGATCGGAACGCTCTATCCCCTGGCGCTTGAAACCGTCACCGGAGAGAAAATTTCGGTGGGGCCACCATACTTCAATCTCACCTTCGGACCCATCATGCTGCCACTGCTTCTGCTTGTGCCCATCGGGTCCCAACTGAGCTGGAAACGGGCGGACCTGCTTGCGGTGCTGCAACGGCTCTGGGCGGCGGCAGCTCTGGCAATTGGCTTGGGCGTTCTGGTGCTGGTGGCCACCCAGCGCGGTCCATGGCTTGCGCCCCTTGGCATGGCCCTGGGCGCCTGGCTGGTTTTCGGCAGCCTTGCGGATTTGGCCCATCGCATTGCGCTGTTTCGCGCGCCCCTGTCCATCAGCCATTCGCGCCTTGTTGGCTTGCCGCGCTCAAGCCTTGGCATGACCGCAGCCCATGCGGGGCTTGGCCTGATGATCATCGGCATCATCGCCATCACCCTGTGGAAGGTGGAGCATATCGTGGCCATGAAGCCGGGTGAGCGGGCCGATGTTGGTGATTACACTGTTCAATTCGTGGGCGAAACGCCGCTGACGGGGGAAAACTATACCGGCCGCGCCGGACAATTCCGGATTTTCCGGGGCGAAAGCGAAATCGCCACCGTTGTCTCCGAGAAGCGCGAATTCAAGCCCATGGGAACGCCGACCACCGAAGTTGGCCTTCATCAAACCCTGGCCGGCGATGTCTATGTCGTGATGGGCGACAAGGCGGCCGATGGGGCAAGAGTGGTGCGCATCTATTTCAATCCTCTGGTATCGCTGATCTGGCTTGGCGCGCTCATCATGTTTTTTGGCGGAGCCCTGTCTCTCACCGACCGCCGCTACCGGGTAGGGGCGCCAAAGCGAAAACTCACCCCCGCAGGAGTTCCGGCGGAATGAGATGGTTTCTCCCATTTTTTCTTTTGTTGCTGACGCCCGCTTACGCCGTGCAACCCGATGAAATTCTCAGCGATGCGAAACTGGAACAGCGGGCTCGCGATCTTTCAATGGGCTTTCGCTGCCTCGTCTGCCAGAATCAATCTATCGACGAATCCGATGCGCCCCTCGCCAAGGATTTGCGCATTCTGATTCGCGAGCACCTGACCAAGGGTGACAGCGACGCAGAGATCAGGGATTTCGTCGTGGCCCGCTACGGCGAGTTCGTCCTGCTGAGGCCGCGACTAACGGCCAGCACTGCCATCCTCTGGGCAACGCCTTTCCTCATCATCCTCGTGGGGTTCTCTGTTATCCTGAGGCGGCGCAAAAGTTCGGGCGCTCCCGCCGAATCGGCCTTGAGTGCGGATGAGCAAAAGGCCCTGCGAGACATCGCGAACTGACCAAACATTACAAATTATTCATGCCGCCGAAACCTTGATGTAAGCCGCGAGTCCTTATCTCTGTTGCATCGATTCACCTGCAATGGAGAGAAACCCAGATGTCCGCCTCTTTCGCCCTCACCCGCAAAACCGTGTTTGGCCTGCTTGCCGCGGGCCTTCTCAGCGCCACGGCGTTAACCACCTCCATGATCGTGGCACCGCCCACTGACGTGCACGCCCAGATCCAGGCCGCCATTGACCCTACCAAAGGCTTCGCTGACTTGGTGGACCGCGTGATGCCCGCCGTCATCAGCGTTGAAGTCAAATATGCCAATGCAGCTGACAGGGAAGGCGAAGCCGCCCCGCGCCAGCAGCAGTTCGAGGAGTTCTTCAATCAGTTTCCGCAGTTCCGGAACCAGTTGCCGCCCGGCATGGAAAACCAGCGTCCCCGTGGCGGTGCCGCCGTGGGCTCAGGCTTCCTGATCAGCGCTGACGGCTATGCCGTGACCAACAACCACGTGGTCCAGGACGCCGATGAAGTGACCGTCAAGATTCAGGGCGGAGCGGAACTCAAGGCCGAAGTGATCGGCACCGATCCCAAGACCGATCTGGCCCTCATCAAGATCAAGTCGGACAAGCCCTTCCAGTTCGTTAAGTTTGCCGACGCGCCGGCCCGGGTAGGCGATATCGTGATGGCCGTTGGCAATCCCTTCGGCCTTGGCGGCTCGGTGACCACCGGCATTGTCTCGGCCCGTGGGCGCGACATTGGATCCGGCCCCTATGACGATTTCCTCCAGATCGACGCCTCCATCAACAAGGGCAATTCCGGCGGCCCGGCCTTCAACCTGAATGGTGAAGTAATCGGCGTAAATACTGCGATCTTCTCACCATCGGGTGGTTCCGTGGGCATCGGCTTTGCCATCCCCGCTGAAATCACCCAGGACGTGATCGCAAGCCTGAAAGAGAACGGCAGCGTAACCCGCGGCTGGCTCGGCGTGCAAATCCAGCCGGTGACCGATGAGATCGCCGAAAGCATGGGTCTTGCGGAGGCCAAGGGTGCGATTGTCTCCGATGTCACTGAGAATTCTCCCGCCCTTGCCGCAGGCTTCAAGCCGGGCGACACCATTCTTAAGGCCGATGGCTCGGATATTTCCGATGCCCGCGACCTGTCGCGGAAAGTCGCCCGCTTCGCCCCGGGAAAATCCGTCAACGTGGATATTATCCGTGACGGAAAGCCCATGACGGTCACGGTCAAGATCGGCACCATGCCAAATGATGTGAAAATGGCGAGCCGCGGCGGCAGCCCGGACTCCGCCGATCTCGCTTCTCTCGGTCTGAAACTCGGCCCGGCTGAAGACGGTGCAGGCGTCAAGATTGTCGAAGTAGCGCCAAATTCCGTGGCCGACGACCAAGACCTGAAAGCGGGCGACATCATTCTTGAAGTTGCCGGAAACGATGTGAACGGCCCGGCCGACGTCAAGAACGCCTTGAAGGACGCAGGCAAGTCACGGGTGCTGATGCTGGTGCGCTCTGGTGATAACCAGCGCTTCCTGGCGCTTCCGCTGGCCAAGGGATAACAGTTAGGACGCCTGAATGCCCCCTCCGCTCGGCATTTGACGTCCAATAGCGCGGAGGCCGCCTCCTCATAGGTTCCCCCCTGGTCCGGTGGCCTCCGCGCACTCTTCTCTGAAAGGGAAAGTCATGCAAATCTCCATCCCACGTGAAACCGAATCTCAGGGCATAGGGCGGAATCCAGACTCGATGCGCATTCTCGTAATTGAAGATGACCGTGACGCCGCCTCCTGGCTTATCAAGGGGCTGACGGAAAGCGGCCATGTGACCGACCATGCCGCCAACGGCGAGGACGGCCTGGCCATGGCCCTTGAAGGCCTGCACGACATTCTCATTGTGGATCGCATGCTGCCCAAGCTCGATGGCCTTTCCATCATCCGCACCCTGCGGAGCAAAGGCGTAACTACCCCGGTTCTCATTCTCAGCGCCTTGAGCGATGTTGATGAGCGGGTGAAAGGCCTTCGTGCCGGTGGCGACGATTATCTCGCAAAACCCTATGCCTTCTCCGAGCTTCTGGCCCGGGTTGAAGGCCTGGGCCGGCGCAGTTCCCAGGAGCCGCTGGAAACCAAACTCAAGGCGGTTGACCTTGAAATTGACCTGCTCACCCGCGCCGTGACGCGCGGTGGCCAGACCATTCCGCTCCAGCCCCGCGAGTTCAAGCTGCTCGAATACCTCATGCGCAATGCCGGGCATATCGTCACCCGCACCATGTTGCTGGAAAATGTCTGGGACTATCATTTCGATCCGCAAACCAATGTGATAGACGTGCATGTATCGAGGCTCCGGTCGAAGATCGACAAGGGCTTTGACGAACCCCTTCTGCAAACCGTGCGTGGAGCCGGATACATGATACGTGCAGTTTAATCCGAAAATTCTGAAGACATCGACGTTTCGTCTGGCGGCCATCTACCTGTTGGTCTTTGCCGTTTCCGTGGGCTCCATTCTGGCCTACGTCTTCTGGAATACGGCAGGCCTTCTCGAGCGCCAGACCGATGCCACCATCCGCGCCGAAGTCCAGGCCCTTGCCGACCAGTACCGCCTTCTGGGCCTGCGCGGCATTGTTGATACCGTCCGCCGCCGCAGCGCCGAGCGGGGCGGCGGCGTCTATCTGATTGCCGATTCCGAGGGAAAGCGCATTGTCGGCAATCTGGAATCCGTGCCGCCCCAGATGATTGATGAAACCGGCTGGATTGATTTCCCCCTTGATATCCAGGTTGGTGAAAGCAAGCAGCGGCGGTCGGCCCGCGCCTTTCACACGGATCTCAAGGACGACTATGAATTGATCGTCGGGCGCGATGTTCAGGAATTGCGCCTCTTCCGCGACATCATCCGGCGCACGCTTTTCTGGGCTCTGGGCATTGCTCTTGTGCTTGGCCTTGGCGGCGGCCTGCTCACCAGCCGCAACTTCCTGCGCCGGGTGGATGCAATCACTGACGCTAGCCGCGCCATCATGGGCGGCAATCTTTCAAGCCGCATGCCGGTTCTGGGAACCGGCGATGAACTTGACAAGCTGTCCCGCTCCCTCAATGAAATGCTCGATCAAATCGAACGCTTGATGACCGGCATGAAGGAAGTGAGCAGCAATGTGGCCCACGACCTGAAAACGCCACTTACCCGGCTGAGGGCGAGGGTTGAATCAGCCCTGCGCTCCAACAGCAAGACCGAATACCGCGCCGCCCTCGACAAGACCATCGAGGAATCGGACCGCCTGCTGCAAACCTTCAATGCGCTACTTTCAATTGCACGTGCCGAATCCGGCCAGTCGCGGGAGATGCTGCAGACCATTGACGCCCGCGAGATTGTTGAAGGCGTGGCCGAACTTTATGAGCCCATCGCCGAAGAGGATGGCGGAACCCTGGATGTAAAGGTGGTGGCCGGATTGAATGTCTTGGCCGACCGTCAGCTGCTGTCGCAGGCCTTGAGCAATCTGGTGGACAACGCCCTGAAATACGGCGTCACCGACGAAAACCCCAAACCGCACATCGAAATCGAGGGAAAGCGGGAGCAGGGCAATGTCGTCATTCTCGTGGCTGACCGCGGGGCAGGCATAGCAGCCGAAGACCGCGCCCGGGTGCTGGACCGTTTCGTGCGCCTCGATTCCAGCCGCAGCAAGCCAGGCAATGGCCTGGGCCTGAGCCTTGTGGCCGGTGTCATGAAACTGCACGGCGGGGCCTTGCTGCTCGAAGACAACGAACCGGGCCTCCGCGCCAAGCTGGTGCTTCCGCTTCACGAGAGCCAAAGCTAGTATAGCCCCATGACTGGGGTTTTTTCGGAACGGTTGAAGCAGCAATTGCCTGCACCGCGTGACACGGACGGCGCTGCGAGGTTCTGGAATGACCTGTCGCCCGGCCAACAGACGTTATTGCAAGGCCACCGAAAATTCCTGGAGGCCGTGGCCGGAGGTTCGCCCTATTTGCGGGCCCTCATGCTGCGCGACCCATTGTTTCTCGCCGACCTCCTAAGCCACGCGCCCGAAGATCTGTTGACGTCGCTCTGCGCCGGCCTCCACGCCGCGCAGACGCTCCCCACCCAGGCGGAAATCATGTTGGCATTGCGCCACGCCAAGGCAAAGGCATCTCTTCTCATCGCCCTTGCCGATCTGGGAGAAGTTTGGACCGTCGACGAGGTGACGGCGGCCCTCACGCGCTTTGCCGATGCCATGCTGGGGGCCACGGTCAACTGGCTGCTTCTCGACGCCACGCGCGCCGGAAAATTCCGCTGTATCGATGAGAAGGATCCCTCGCGCCACTGCGGCTACGTGGTGCTCGCCATGGGCAAGCACGGCGCCGGCGAACTGAATTACTCCAGCGATATCGATCTCATCATTCTCTACGATCCGGAAACCGCGCCAATGGCCGAAGGTGTCGAGCCCGCCACATTCTTTGTGCGTCTCACCAAGCGGCTGGTCACGATTTTGCAGGACATGACAGAAGACGGCTACGGCTTTCGCGTTGACCTGCGCCTGCGCCCCGATCCCCGCGCCACGCAGGTTGCCATCGCCCTCGAAGCCGCCGCCAATTACTATGAAAGCATGGGCCAGAACTGGGAGCGTGCCGCCATGATCAAGGCGCGCGCCACGACGGGCGACATTGGTCTGGGCATGGAGTTCTTGCTGCGCCTCAAACCCTACATCTGGCGCAAATATTTGGACTTCGCGGCCATCGCCGATGTGCAGTCCCTGAAGCGCCAGATTCATGCGGTGAAGGGCCACGGCACCATCGCTGTCCATGGCCACAACATCAAGCTGGGCCGTGGCGGCATTCGTGAAATCGAATTCTTCGTGCAGACCCAGCAGCTCATCGCCGGCGGCCGCAACCCGGCGCTGCGCGGTTTGCGCACTCTGGAGATGCTGGACGCCTTGGCCGAAGCTAAATGGATATCCCAAAGCGCCGCCGATGAATTGAAGGCAGCCTACCGCTTCATGCGCGGCATTGAACATCGCATCCAGATGGTGAACGACGAGCAAACCCATGTCCTGCCGCAAGACGAGCCGGCGTTCGAAAGCCTCGCACGTTTTTCCGGTTTTGCATCCCCAAAGGATTTCGAAGCAAAACTGCGACAGACTTTTGAATTGGTGCAGGGCCATTATTCCGCGCTGTTTGAAAGTGCCGGTGAACTGGGAACCGACACCGGCAGTCTGGTTTTCACCGGCGGCGAGGACGATCCCGAAACCATCGAAACTCTGGAACGCATGGGCTTCAAACGGGCCAGCGAAATTTCGGCAACCATCCGCGGCTGGCATTTTGGCCGCTACGCCGCCACCCGCAGCGGCAAATCCAAGGAACTGCTCACCGAACTGATGCCGCAGCTTCTCCTGGCGCTGGCCCGCAGCGGCGAACCGGACCTGGCTTTCCTCGCCTTCGACAAGTTCATCGCCGGGCTGCCCGCCGGGGTCCAGCTTTTTTCCATGCTGAAGGCCAACCCCAACCTGCTTGATCTCATCGCAACCATATTGGGAACCGCACCGCGCCTGGCCGAACAATTGAGCGCCCG
>JBBQNU010000030.1:0-23521 GCA_038330285.1 Hyphomicrobiales bacterium
CGATCCCAAGACAAAGGGAGAGGTCAGGTTTGACGGAAAGGCCACCAACTTCAAAAGCCCGGCTGACGCCATTGCGGCAGGCCTGGGATATTGTTCGGAAGACCGCAAGGTTCAGGGCATCATTCCGGACATGTCGGTTGCTGACAATCTGACGCTCGCCCTCCTGCCAACCTTGACCAAAATGGGCATGATCGACGAGGCGCAACAGCGCAAGATCGTGCTGCGCTTCATCAAGGATGTTGGCATCAAATGTTCGGGACCCGGCCAGAAGATCCGCGAGCTTTCCGGCGGCAACCAACAGAAGGTTCTGCTGGCCCGGTGGCTTTGCATGGACCCCAAGCTTCTCATTCTGGATGAGCCGACGCGCGGTATTGACGTTGGTGCCAAGGGGGAAATCCAGAGCCTGATTCAGAACTTCGCCGACAAGGGCCTGGGCGTGCTGATGATCTCATCCGAACTTGAGGAAATCGTCGAGGGCGCCGACCGGGTTTTTGTCCTTCGTGATGGGCAGGTTGTGGCGGAACTCGAACATTCCGGAATATCAGAGCAGGCCGTGATGCGGGCCATGGCGCATGGCGCTTCGAAGGATACCGAATTCATCGAGGTGCGGGATGGCTGATTATTCGCCACTGCTGCGCCGCTACGGCGTGTTCATCGCCGTGGTCTTGCTCATTCTTTTCAACCTTGCGGTGACCCCCCACTTCGCCACGATGCAGACTCTTTCCGTTAATCTCACGCAGGTTTGCACGATTGTCATTGTGGGCGTTGGCATGACATTGGTCATTGCCACCGGCGGCATTGACCTTTCAGTCGGCGCCCTGATGGCCATTGCCGGCGCCATGTCGCCCATGTTTTTTACCGGTGAGCTGTTTCCGGTTCCCAATATCTATATCGGGATCGCTCTGGGGATTATCTTTCCAATCATTATCGCCGGGTTTTTTGGCCTCTTCAACGGCTGGCTGATCAACCGGTTCACCATCCAGCCCATCATTGCGACGCTGGTTCTGTTCATTGCGGGACGCGGCATCGCCCAGGTTTCGACCAATGGTGACTTGCAGGTGTTCAAGGTTCCCGAGTTCCAGGCCATTGCGATCGGCCGGGTTCTTGGCGTGCCGTTCCAGGTCTGGATCATGGTCGTCGTGGTGATCATTGCGGCCTTTGTCCTGCGGCGAACCGTGTTCGGGCGGCAGGTGCTGGCCGTCGGCGGCAATGAAGAGGCCGCCCGGCTTTCCGGCGTTCCCGTGAAACGGGTAAAGCTGATTGTATATGCGGTATCCGGCATTTGCAGCGGCATTGCCGGGCTCATCGTTATTGCCATGAATTCCGCGGCTGACGCCAACCTGATCGGCCTGGGGATGGAACTCGATGCCATTGCGGCTGTGGCCGTTGGAGGCACGCTTCTGACAGGCGGCAGGGCCACGATTCTGGGCACGCTCCTGGGCGCGCTGATTATCCAGCTGGTGCGATATACGCTGCTGGCCAACGGCGTGCCGGATGCCGCCGCCCTGGTGGTCAAGGCGGGGCTGATTGTTCTTGCGGTTTGGCTGCAGCGCCAGGAGCATGCCTGATGAATAATTTCCGGATCACCCCGAGCCTTGCGGTCATACTGGTTCTTGTCGTGCTCGTTTCGATTGCGGCCCTCCGCTATGACGGGTTCCTCGGCACTTACAATGTGCAGTCGGTTCTGCGCTACAATTCGATGTTTGCCCTCGTTGCCCTTGGCATGTGCTTTGTCATCATGACGGGGGGCATAGACCTGTCGGTGGGAAGCGTTGCCGCGATGTGCAGCGTTGTTTCGGCGCTGCTCAGCTCTTACGGACTTTTCCAGGGTCTCGCAGGTGGCGTCGCGGCCGGTATTCTCGCCGGATTGATCAATGGCGTGTTGATTACAAAGCTCAAAATTTTACCATTCATCGCCACCCTGGCTACCATGCTGGCTGCGTCCGGAACCGGCCTGCTCCTAGCCGGGAACCAGTCCGTTTCGGTTTCCTACGATACCTATTTCACCAACCTCGGGCAGGGCGACCTGCTGAGCTTCATGCGGCCCGAATGGGTTGACGCGGACGGCGTGGGCGTCTTCGGCACGGTCCTCGGCTTCATTCTGAGCTTTCCGACACCGGCCTGGATTGCCATTCTGGCCTATATCGTTGGCGGCGTGGTGATCAACCACACGTCATTTGGCCGCCATGTCCTGGCGGTGGGCGGCGGCACCGAAGCCTCGCGCCTGATGGGGCTGCCGGTGAATCGCACCATATTCCTCGTTTACGTGATTTCCGGTGGACTTGCGGGACTTGCGGGCGTCATCCTTGCGTCCCAGTTCGGCGCAGGCCAGCCGATCGAGGGCATAGGCTGGGAACTGTTTGCCATCGCCTCCGTCGTCGTCGGCGGAACACTGCTTTCCGGCGGCAAGGGCTCGGTCGCGGGCACGCTGGCGGGCGCGCTTCTCCTCGGCGTGATCTTCACGATCCTGAACTTCGAAAACGGCATGGGCTGGATTTCCCTGTCCGCCTACTGGCAGTCCGTCGTCCGCGGCCTGTTCCTGCTGGTTGTCGTTATCCTGCAGTCACGGCTTGCAGCGAAGGATCCGAGCGGCTCGCCCAAAACCTCAACTTGAAAACGCAGACTGATTCAGGCGGCGATATTCACCATTGAATGCGTGCGCGCCGATTGAAGTGCCGCAAGGGCAATGGCAAGTGATGCCACGCCATCTTCGCCCGTCGAAAGCGGTTCACCATCGCCCGCAATGGCGGACTTGAACGCATTAATCGTCCGGACATAGAGATTTTCATGCTGAAGCAGGAGCTTGGCTTCGTCCGCTGCTGTCCGCAGCACAACCTCTCCAATGGGAGCCTGCGTCATGCAATTGGTGGCCACCAGCGAACCGGAGTCGCCGTGAACTTCAACGGAGGTTTGCACATATTTTGTTGTGAACCCGTCGTGGAACTGGCCGAGTATCCCGGAGCGGAAGGTGATCACGCCCATGGCCGCGTCCTCCACCCCGGCAATTGCCATGCCGCTGTTCTGGACCGTCGCCGAAACGCTTGCCGCATCATCGTCGATAATGAACCGCATGAGGTCGGCGTCATGTACGGTGAGGTCGAGAATTGCACCCGCACCCGCCTTGGGGTTGGTTAGCCGCCAGCCCTGCAAATGAGCGGGGAGATAGCCCGCGTGGACGACCTTTATGGCGAGAGGCCGGCCGATTTTCCCGGCTTTGATGGCATCCCGCATCGCGCGATGGGTTGCGGCTCCCCGTAAATGGTGGTTGGTGGCAAGCACGACATGGGCCGCCTTGCAGGCCTCCACCATATTCGCCGCGTCCGCCAGATTTGTCGCAAGCGGCTTCTCGCAGAGAATATGCTTGCCTGCCTTGGCGGCTGCGATGCACTGGCCATGATGCAAATCATTGGTTGTGGCGATGTAGACCGCGTCGACCGGGGAATTCAGAAGTTCGCCAAGCTCTGTCGTGGACGTTGAAATTCCAAATTCCTTGGCATACGCCGCACCGCGCTGCACATCCGTGCTGAAGACGCTGGCAATTTCCCCGCCGGCCTGGCGGATCGCGTCGATCACCCATTCACGGCCAATCGTCGATGCTCCAACAAGTCCCCAGCGCAGGTTTTTCATGAATTCCGCTTACCAAGTAACCCAAGTTCAAGCAAGGTTTGGACTGACTCCGCCTCCAGATATGATACAATTCAATGGTTTTCATAGGCAGGTTGAAAAAATGGCGACTGTAAGGCTTTGGACGGACGACGATGTAAATCAAAATGCCCGCGTAAAGGCGGTGTTTGACGATATCCGGCTGGTCCGCAAATCGGACTTTGTGAACAATTTTTGGCGGGGGCTTTGCAACCAGCCTGATCTGCTGGAACGGACATGGGCAAACCTGAAGGACGTCATGGTCAAGGAGGGAGCGCTTGACCCGCTCACCAAGGAACTGATCTATATGGCTGTGTCCGCGGTGAATGGCTGTTCCTATTGCGTTCATTCACATACGGCGGCGGCCCGCGCCAAGGGCATGAGCCCTGCCCAGCACGAGGAGCTGCTGGCGGTGATTGGCATGGCCATGCAGACCAACGGAATTGTCACGGCGCTGCAAATTCCGGTGGACAAGGAATTCCTGGTTTAGTGCACCGCCGCGTACATGATCTTTTCTTCCGTGGCTTCCAGTGGGGTGATTTCCTCGACGATGCGGCCCTGGCGGCATACCAGGATGCGGTCTGACAGGTTCATGATTTCCGGCAGATAGGACGAGATCACCACCACGGCCAGGCCCTCGTCGGCCAGCTTGTTGATGAATTGATGGATCTCGGCAATGGCGCCGACATCGACGCCGCGCGTCGGCTCGTCAAAAATGACCAGGCGCGGCTTCTGGATGAGGGCCTTGCCGATCACCACCTTTTGCTGATTGCCGCCTGAGAGCTCAATGACCCGCGCATTGTCGTTGATGGCCTTGACATTCAGGCGTTCCGACCATTCCGCCGAAAGCTCCCGCATTTCCTGGAAATTGATGATAGATGATTTTTCCAGCCCCGATGCCAGAAGGCCGGAATAGAAATTCTCGGCAATCGACATGGTTTCAAAGAAGCCTTCAAGCTTGCGGTCTTCGGTGACATAAATGATCCCGTCACGCACCGCTTCACTGGGCACGAGATAGCGCACGGGTTTCCCATCCAGCTCAATGTCGCCGCCGCGCAGGAAATCGCGCTTGTAAATGCCAGCCACGATCTTGAAGGTTTCGGTTCGGCCCGAGCCTATGAGGCCGAATACGCCGGTGATTTGCTTTTCAAAGATCGAGAAGGAATTGTTGCGCACGCTGTTGCCCATGGAAATATCCTGAACCGACAAGATTTTTTTGCCCAGCTTGCGGATTTGCGAGGCGTTGCGCGTGGTGTTGTAGATTTCGTTGGAGAGGGCGCGGCCCACCATGGCCCGCACCACCGTGTCGCGGTCAAACTTGGAAACGGCACCTGTTGCCACCAATTCACCATCGCGCAAGATGGTAATCCGGTCCGCCTGGGCCAAGGCTTCCTCCAGCGCGTGAGTGATGAAAATGATGGAAACCCCGGATTTCTTCAGGCGCTTCATCAGCGCAAAGAAATGACGTTTTTCTTCTGGCGTGAGCGTGGCAGTTGGTTCGTCGAAAATAATCACTTCCGCCTTGTGGTGAACCGCCCGGGCAATTTCCACCATCTGCCGTTTCGCGGCACCCAGGCTTGCAACCGTTGCCGTAGGATCAACCGTAAAATTCAGTGACTGCAGAAACTGCTGGGCGGAAATGTAAATGCCGCGCAGGCGGTTGAGGAAGTTCTCCTTGCCGAGATAGATGTTTTGCGCAACCGTCATGGACGGAACAAGGCTGGTTTCCTGGAACACCATGGCAATTCCATCGCTCAGTGCCTCGAACGGTGTGGCGTAGTTTTTCTCCTCGCCGCGATAGAGCATCTTGCCAGAAGTGGCCTCGATGACACCCGCCATGATCTTTGTCAGGGTGGATTTGCCTGCGCCATTCTCGCCGAGCAGGGCATGGATTTCGCCCTTTGCAAGGGTGAAATCAACATCACGTAACGCAGGAACACCCCGGTAATGCTTGGTCACTTTTTGCATCTCGATGAGGTTAGTCATCTTAGGCTTGCCCCATTTCAGGTGTGACCCGCAGGATAAGATTTCCGCCGCGCGATGTGGCAATGATCTCGCCCTCATGCTCAATCGCACTTGTAATGCCGTGCCGGGTGCCATTGGCGCGGCTGTGGTAGCTGGTGACGGGCAGAAAACTGTTGTCGAGTTCGACAATCAAACCATATGAACGCGACGGCGACCACGGCTTGTGAATGCCCATGGTCTTGACGCCGCCATTCTGCAGGGGTTCAAGAAAGCTGCGGCTTGCTGAAAGCGATGGCGCTATCCAGTAGCGGCTGTCAACTTCGTCGAGCATGGCGTTGCGGTAGTCATCTTCCTGCAACACGAATTCAATCAGCCGGTTGCGCGGCGCGAACAGGCAGAGAATGAACCCGCCGGAGCTTTTACGGGTAATGCGCGCAGGATATCCCGCCAGCTTTGCAAGAACAGGCTTTGGTGTTCCGCCTTCAATGGGGATCGAAACCAGCCGGTGCCGCCAGGCTTCCGATACAACCACCCGGCCATTCGGAGCGTCCACCACCAAGCCATAGGGAAAGGCGAGGTTCTTGGCGAAGCAGCGGCGTTCACCGGAGTCGAGCGACACATGCCACAGGGAACCGCTGGCGTTTTTCTGCATGAGATCGGCGGCCCATTCGCTTGCGCTATGCGTGTCCGACCCGTTGCAGATGTAAAGGTTGTTTGCGCCATCAAAGGCCAGCGCCGTAAGGCAGTTGAATCCGTCGAGTGGAACGGTCTTGCCTTTATGGAACACAATTCCGCCTGTATTCAAACCAACAGCGATGGTGCCGGAAGAATTTGCGGCGAGTGCCGTGATGGGTGACTCAAATGAAGCAATGGGCTTGCCGCCGTTCATGGCGAAGATTTCGCTGCCGCTTGAGTAAAGGAGCTTTCCCGCAACCGACGCGATATTGTCTGGCTCCTCGCAGGATTTTACAATTTCTGCTTCATCCAGCGCCGTATTGGGCCGCAGCGCGCCATCCAAGGGCGGAATGGTGACGGCTTGGCCCCGGAAAAAATCCAGCAGGGGATCGAGGATCATGACGCGCTCCCCCAGTAGGAAACGGCCCCTGTCCATTTGGGATCAGCGCCTGGAATCTTGTAGCGGCCGATGCGGTTGTTCAAAATGCCGCCGACATAGAGATAGCCCTTGTGTTCCCGCATGGAGGTGACCATGGGGTGGCTGGTTCCGGTCATGTCGCCCAGGGTTTCGACGATGCGGCCCGTTTCATCGAAC
The DNA here is from genome assembly GCA_038330285.1 of Hyphomicrobiales bacterium. Classification (GTDB taxonomy): domain Bacteria; phylum Pseudomonadota; class Alphaproteobacteria; order Rhizobiales; family Aestuariivirgaceae; genus Aestuariivirga. Next base: position 6,878 of record JBBQNU010000030.1, read on the forward strand.
TTCACCACGCCGCCCGTATTGATGTTGGGAAACAGCCATTCATCGGAAGGCAGCCGCCGCGTCATGCGCTTGCGGAAACCCGGGTTGCGCAAGGCAAGGTCGAAGCTCGGCGTGCGCATCCCCAGCCAGGCCATCCAATAGCTGCCATCGGAGGCACGATTGATGTTGTCGGGATAGCCCGGCATGTCCTTGATCACGCATTCGGCGGTGCCGGCCTTCGGTCCTTCCAGCCAATAGCGGTGCACACGGCAGGCCCAGCTTTCGGCAAAGAAAAGCGATTTGCCGTCATGGGCCATGCATACGCCATTGGCATAGCGGTAATTTTCGAGCAGTGTTTTGGTTTCCCCCGTTTTGGGGTCGTAAACCAGCAAGCGCCCGGTTGGCCGGCCTTCAATGGAGTCCAATGCCCAGTCATGGGCATCATAGCGCGTGGTGGAATCGGTGAAATAGATCCGGCCATCAGGCGCCACATCAAGGTCGTTGGGATCGCGCAGTCGCGCATCATCCACAATTGAGGTGAAGGAGCGCGTGGTCTCCGCCGAAAGCTGTGTTGCCTCGCCGGATTTTGAAATGGCATAAAGCCCCATGGCGCCCACGCAGGAGAGCAGGGTGCCCTCCCTGTCGAAAGCCAGCCCCAGCGGAAAACCGCCCGTATGGGCGAAGACTTCGGATTTCTCGTAATCGGGCGCGAAGAAGCGGATGATCTCGCCATGCCTTGTGCCGCAATAGAGATGGTCATTGCGGTCGAGGATCACGTCCTCCGGGCCTTCAAGTTCACCGAGTCCGATGTATTCGGTATCGGAAATCCTGTTGTTGAGGGCATAGGGCGAGCCTGAGTCGGGCAGGGCCGATTGGGTTTCGCCCATGCGGTGATAGATGGGGGCTACATAAACTTCATCCAGAACCTTGTGGCGGTTTTTGAGCCAGCGGATATCCAGCACGACAGCAGCGGCCAGCATGAGGCCCAGCACCATCTGGTTCGTGCCCGTGCCATAACCCAGCCGGATAAGGCCATTGTTCATGACGAGCACGATAATGGCACCCATGGCGCCCTTGGCAATGGAACCGCGCCCACCACCCAGGCTATTGCCGCCAACCACCGCCGCAGTGAGGGCAAGGATTTCAAGATTGAGGCCCGTGCCCGGCCCGGCGCCGCTGAGGCGGCAGGCGATCAGGAAGCCCGCAATGCCCGAGCAGATGCCAGAAATGACATAAGACATGAAAACTGTTTCACGAACCCTGATGCCCGAGTTATGGGCCGAACGGCGCGACCCGCCGACCGCCAGCATGTGAAGCCCGGGGCGCGAGCGCGTCAGCGCGATATGGGCCAGGACCGCAATGAAGATGGCGGCGATCACGCTGATGGAAAGGCCGAGTATGCGGCCGTCGCCAATGAAGTCCCAGGTTTCGGAGGTGACCGACGAGGTCTGGATTTGCGCCGCGAAATTTACCACCAGAATGTCATAAACCGCCCGGCCGATGATGAAGGTAACCAATGTCGTCAAAAAGGCCCGCAACCGCATGTAGCCGATGAGATAGCCGTTGATGGCGCCAAACGCCGCCCCCGTTGCCACGGCGGCGAGAAGGCCCACCCATGCAGGCAGATCAAAAATGAAGACGCTGGACACCGCCGCGAAGGTTGCCAGCGCAAAGATGGAGCCCACGGACAGGTCGATGCCGCCCGCCAGCATCACGATCGTAAGCCCAGTCACAACAATTGAAAACTCGCCGAGCTGCCGTGTGGACTCGACAAGCGCCGTGGGCTTGAAGAAACCCTGAATGGCGGTGCCGAAGCCAACCACAGTCAACACCAGCGCCAGAAACGGAATGGCATTATCCGTCCACCGCTTGGTGAGGATTTCGCCAATCACATGGTCAGGGATAAGATTATAGCGCCATCGCTGGAACTGCTCGCGAAACGTCATTCAGTTCTTCCAATTGAAAGAAGCGGCCGGTTGGTCCGGCCGCTCCTGTGTCGTTTCTGCTTCAGTTGGCAGCTTGCAGGGCCTTCACGTCCCAGCAGGTGTCGGCCTTCACATCAGCTTTCGTGTAGGCCTTTTCCAAGGTGTAAAGATATGTCTTGGAGGTGCCGGGAGGCTGGCCGCTTTGCAGCAGGAACTTGATGATGGCGTTCATGTCGCCGGACTGCTTCTGAAGTTCCGTCAGAACCACGGCGGTGAACTCGCCTGAGGCCAGCTTGTCGCAATCAACCTTTTCGCCGCCGCCCGTGGTGACAAGGGCAATTTTGCCTTCCTTGCCCGCATCGCGGATGGCCGCTGCGGTGCCCGAAGCATCGCCATCCCAGAAATCGATGATGGCGCAGATGTCAGGGTTTTGCTGCAGCATTGTGGTGGTCACATTGCGGGCCGTTGTGGCATCCCAGTTTGAATCGGGCTTGGCCACCACTTTAAAGTCCGGATATTTCTCCAGGACCTTCATGATGCCGGCATATTGATAAAGGCTCGAGGCGTTGACCTGATCGCCCTGCACCAGGCCAATTTGCTTGGATGAGTTCGCACCGCAAGCCTTGACGGCGGCTTCCGCTTCAAGCTGGCCCAACCGGTTCCAGTCGCTGCCGATGAAGGCATCGGCGGCAAAATTCGCCGGGTTGTCGATCAGGATGACGTAGATGCCCGATTCCTGCGCCTTCTTGAACAGCTTCACATAGGAGTTCAGGTCGGGCGCATGAACCACCAGAACATCCGGCTTGGGATCGGAAGCAATCACGTCGGTTATGGCCTGTGCTCCGGCCTCAACGCTCCAGTTCGGATCGCGGGTTTCAAACACGCCGCCCCAGCCTTCGACTTCACGCTTGAGATAGGCAGCCCAGCCTTGTGCCAGGTCAAACCCCATGGCCATCGGCACAAGCACCACGCGCTTGCCGGTCATGGCTTTTGCATAGGCCGCCGGGCCTGGATCATCATCGGCGAATGCGGGAACAGCCAGCGCCAGCATGGAAACGCCGATCAGGCTTGCACAGATATTCTTCCAGTTCATTTTCACTTCTCCTGTCAGTTGTTTTTCAAATGTCGCCCTGTTGGGCCGTCTGTTCATCGCGGGGGTTCAGCAGGCTATCAACGATGATGGCAATGAGCAGGATCGTTGACTTGATCAGGTTCTGGTAGATGTTGGAAATGTCGAGGATCGTCATCGCATTGAGCATGATACCGATGAGCAGGGCGCCCACAATGACATTGCGCATGCCGCCCCGGCCACCATTCAGGCCAATGCCGCCGATGACCACCACGAGGATGATGTCATAGAGGATGGGCTGATTGACGATGCGGGTGTTGATGCTGAGCAGGCTGGCTGCCGTAAGCAGGCCTGCGGCAAGGGCCAGCAGCGCTGAAATGGCATAGCGCAGCATCACCATGGGCCGAACCGGAATGCCCATGTTGCGGGCGGCCATGTAATTGTCGCCCATGAAATAGACATAGCGGCCCCATTTGGTGTAGCGCAGGAATAGGTAGGCCACGAAAGCTAGGCCTCCGAAAACGAACACCTCCGAGGGAATGCCCAGAAAGCGCGCCCGGCCCACGGCTTCCAGCCAGTGGCCGCTTGGCACCGGCACGGCATCCTGCGTTATCAATTGCGAGCGGACATAGCCAAACACGAAGAGCCCGCTGGCCAGTGTCGCAAAAATCGGCGGCACATCCGCATAGGCAATAAGGTAGCCATTCACCAGTCCGATGAACAGCACGCCGCAAAACACCAGGGCAAGCGCCGTCCACGCCGCTGTTCCATCATTCAGCATTTGCAAATACCAGGCGGCGGACATGGCCATGATCGAAACGGCGGCAAGGTCAATGCCGCGACCGATGATGACGATGGCCATGCCGACCGCGAGAATGCCGAGCACCGAAACACTTCGCACAATGGAAATGAGGTTATTGGCGGCCAGAAAGCCGGGAAGCAGAAGTGCCGCCGATACAAACAGTAGCACGGCCAGAGCCAATACGATTTGCTCCTGACTCCATACCCGCCTGCTAACCGCCTCAGACATTTTCTATGCCCATCTCCCGGGACCGGAAATGAGAATTGACTGGTTAAGAAGCATTGTCAAATAATTTTCAGATGTGCCTAAAAAAGCGGCTTGTTGAAATTCTATTTTCATGCACTTATGGCGATTGAAAATGGGAGAACGCATGGCGGCTGTTCGGTTATGAGCAAATTGGAGCGCATCCACGCGCCAGATTCCCCCCAGTTTTCCAGTCGGCTGATTGCGCCGGATGAGCCGGCACCCGCTGTAATTGAGCAGGCCGATGGCAGAAGCCCCATGCTGCTGATCGCCGATCACGCCGGCAACCTGGTGCCACGCGCATTGCGGCAGCTTGGCCTGCCCCAATCGGAGCTGGACCGGCACATCGGCATTGATATTGGTATTTTGGGGGTTTGCCGCGAGCTTTCCGGAATTCTTGGAACCACGCTTATTCACCAGCGTTATTCGCGGCTGGTAATCGATTGCAACCGCCATCCGCAGTACGACAGCGCCTTTGCTTTGGTGAGCGATCAAACGCCGGTTCCCGGCAATGAAGGCCTCACCGTTGCCGATGCAGCGCGGCGCATTACCGAAATCTTCATGCCCTACCACGCCGCCATTTCCCGCGAACTCGACCGGCGCGAAAACGCAAAACGCCCCACCGCACTTATTGCCATGCATTCCTTCACCCCCCACCACAGGGTACTGAAAGCGGCACGGCCCTGGCCCGTTGCCGTCCTGTTCAACCGCGACACACGCATTGCTGACCTCCTCATTCGCGGTTTGCGCGATGAGGCAGGGCTCAATGTCGGTGTAAACGAACCTTACAAGGTCGATGATGAAAGCGATTATGCGGTGCCCGTGCATGGCGAGCAGCGCGGCGTTCCCGTTGTTGAAATCGAAATTCGTCAGGATCTGATTGCAACGGCTGAAGACGAGAAGAAATGGGCGGCCTTGCTTGCGCCACTCCTGCGCCGTTCCGTTGATGGTGTGTTGGGTGGCCCATGACGGTCCGCAGCCGTATTGAGCAGCACCTAGCCAAGCTCAGCAATGCCGAGCGGCAGATCGCCCGCCTTGTCATTGAAAAATATCCCATGAGTGCGTTAGGGGATATCAAGGATATCGCAAAGCTGGCTTCGGTCAGCCCACCCACCATCACGCGCTTTGTGCGGCGGCTGGGGTTTGAACGCTTCGTCGATTTTCAAAGGGCGATCCGCCTCGAGGTGCAGGATACGGAAGCCTCGCCCCTCGCGCTGCTGAAGCGCCACCGGGCGCTGCCTGCGAGCAAGCTTTCGCGTGATGCCGCCCTGTTCGCCGACATGGCGAATTCACTCGACCAGTTGAATGCGCCTGCCTTGCGCAGCGCCCTGGACCGGGCAGCAGCGCTGCTGGCCGACAAGCGCCGCCGCGTGTCGCTCCTCGGCGGGCGCTGGAGCTCTGTCGTAGCCCAGTATTTTGCTTTTCAGCTCAATAGCTTGCGCGGCGAGGTTCATGTCATTTCTCCGCAAGCTTCCGGCGTGGCGGCTGATCGCATTGCCGATTTTGGCAAGAAGGACGTGCTGGTGGTTTATGATTTTCGCCGCTACCAGGCAGACACGCTGGGCTTTGCTGCCGCGTCGGCGAATCGCGGTGCGCGCATTGTGCTGTTCACCGATCCCGGCCTTTCGCCCATTTGCAATGTGGCGGATGTCATCATTCCAGTCCCCGTGGCCACCACTTCGCCGCTTGAGACGCTTGTTCCCGCCATTGCCGCGACCGACGCGCTGCTGGCACGGCTCGTGGGGCAGCTCGGTGAAACCGCCGGCAAGCGCATGGTGATGCTCGAGCAGTTGCGCAGTGCCGCGAGCGGCCGCGCCAAAATCAAGGAGGAGGTGCCATGAGTTCATCACCGCTGGCCATGCTTGCATTGCCGGATCTTTCGGGGATTTTCCGCGGCAAAAGCTTTGGCCACCACCGCCGCGCAATTGCCATGAAAGAAGGCTTGGTCTGGCCGCCCGCCAACATCATGATTTCGCCGCTTGGTTCGCACCCCCCAGATAGCCCGTTTGGCCCCATGGGTGAAATCAGGCTGCGGGCGGTTGAGGAGAGTCGCTTCCGCCTTCCCGCCGGCCCTTCCACGCCGGAAATGGATGTGTTCCTTGCGGATATCTACGACATCGCAGACCAGCCCTGGGCGGCCTGCCCGCGCGCCGCGCTCAAAAATGCCATTGCTGCATTGAAGGCCGAAACCGGCTTGACCATGAAAATGGCATTTGAGCATGAGTTCACGCTTATCGGCGGGAATTTCGGAGGTGAACCGTCATTTTCGCTTTCCTCCATCCGGCGCATTGGTTCGCTTGCGGCGGAAATTGATGAAGCTCTCTATGCTGCCGGCATGCCGCTGGAACAGATTGTCCCTGAATATGGCGACGGACAGTATGAAATTGCCGCAACGCCAAGGAACCCGCTGCGCGCCTGTGATGAGGCAGTCATTTCGCGTGAGATCATCAGGGATGCGGCGCGCCGCGCCGGCACCCACGCCAGCTTTGTGCCCAAGCCTTCACTGCTCGTGCCGGGCAATGGCATTCATGGCCATTTCAGCCTCTGGCAGGGCAAGAAACCGGTGATGGCCGCCGATGGCTGGCTGACCCGGCTCGGGGGCGCGTTTGCTGCGGGCATTCTGCATCATGCGGAAGCGCTTCTGCTTTTCACTATCGGTTCAACCAACTCGTTTCTTCGCATCGGGCCCCATTCATGGGTGGGCGCCTATACCTGCGTTGGCACAAGAAACCGCGAGGCCATGGTTCGCTTCTGTCCGCGCAGTGACGCTCCGCAGGGAGCTTTGCCAAACGCCTCGCTCGAATTTCGCGTGTTTGATGCAACGGCAAATATCTATCTCGGCGTGGCAGCCCTTATCTGGGCAGGCTTGGATGGCATACGCAAGAATCTCGTGGCGCCGCCGGATGTGGCCGCCGATCCCGATACGCTCAGTGCCGGTGACCGCAAGCGGATGAACATAAGAGTGCTCCCCAAAAACCTTGACACAGCAATCAAGGCTGCAGAGAGCGACAAGGACCTGTTCTCCCGCTTTCCGCCGCTTCTCATCGCTGCCTTGCTCAGCGTGCGGAAGGACGATGTGCGGACCGGCGCCAATGTTGATGCCGCCGATCTCGCCCGCTCACTGGCAAAAGTCTATTGAAATTCAAATTTATGAAAAGGTGAACCTATGACGCTTGTTTCCATCGATGCTCCACAGGGTGCTTACCGCGAACGCGCCATTGAACCCAAACGCACCGCGCTTTTGTCTATCGACATGCAGAATGCGGAGTATTCGCCGGAACTTCTGGCGGCCGCGCGAATGCCGGGTGCCGCGAACGCGCATTTGCTGCATCTCTATGAAACAATCGAGAGCACGCTCATTCCCAATCAGCAGAAGCTGCAGGCCGCGGCCAGAAAAGCCGGCATTGAAGTGATTTACACCACGATTGAAAGCCTGACGCAGGATGGCCGTGACCGCAGCCTGGATCACAAGATTTCGCGGCTGCATTTTCCCAAAGGCTCCCATGAAGCCAAGATCATTCCCGCGGTGGGTCCCGTGGGCGATGAAATCCATATTCCAAAAACCTCGTCGGGAATTTTCAATTCCACCAATATTGAATATGTCCTGCGCAACCTCGGCATCGAATATCTGGTGATCTACGGCATCATGACGGACCAGTGCGTCGAGTGCGCCATCAGGGACGCCGCCGACCGCGGATTCCTTGTAACCCAGATTGAGGATGCCTGCACCGCTGAAGATCCCAAGCGCCACGCAACATCGCTCGAGGCCATGCGCGGGCACTATTGCCGTACCCGCAGCACCAATCAGATGATCGAGGAGATTGCCTCCCTGGCATGATCTCTCCCGCCTATCGGTGGGAGAGGGACCCTAGTCATGCAATATCTACCCAGGCCCGGGCCGCTGAAGACTGCGCAAAGGCATGGATGATTTTTTCGATGCGGAGGCCTCGTGCAAAATCAATCTGGTTTGAAGGCTCGCCCTGAATGGCATGAAGAATTTCCGCCAGCTCAATGACTTTCAATTCGTTGAAGCCCAAGCCATGCCCTGGCGCGGGACAGAACTTGCCATAGGCCGGATGGGCAGGAGAAGAAAGGATTCGGCGAAAGCCGCGGGCTGCGGCAGGCCCCTCCGCTACATACAGGTTCAATTCATTCATGCGCTCGTTGTCGAGCCACAGCATGCCCTTCGATCCGTGCACTTCGACCCTAAGTCCGTTCTTCCGGCCGTGCGCAATGCGGCTTGAACTCAGCACGCCACGCGCCCCGCTTCGGAAACGCACCACCGCATGGGCGATGTCATCGTTTTCGACATTCGCCAGCTTGCCGGTTTCGCCCGCAATCGACCGTTTGCCGTGAACCACATCGGCCATGGCGCAAAGGCCGCCGATTTCACCTACCAGTTCATGGGCGAGTGAAACCAGATGGCAGGTCAGATCGCCCAAGGTTCCGAGACCAGCGTCCTTGCGCGTCAGCCGCCATGACCATGGCAGTGAAGGATCGGCCATATAATCTTCATCAACGCTGCCGCGGAAATCAAACACCTCGCCGATAACGCCTTCGCCAATAAGCTGTTTTGCATACTGCAGGGCAGGGTTCCGCAGATAGGCATAACCCAAGGCTGTAACCTGTCCCTTGGCTTTCGTTGCGGCAGCCGTCATCGCTTCCGCATCGGCAAGCGTCAGCGCCATGGGCTTTTCACACCACACATGCTTTCCCGCTTCGAGAACTGCCACAGCCATTTCGCGGTGCATGCCGTTTGGCGATGTGATTGAAATGAGCTGAATGGCCGGATCAGCGAGAAGGTCGCGCCAGTTTGTGGTGGCGCGGGCAAATCCAAACTCGGAGGCCTTGAGCTTTGCGTGCGGGGAATCCACGTCGCACAGCGCAATCCTATCAATGTGTGGAACATCGCCGAATACCGCCTTCACCGCGCCAAAGGCCATTGCGTGGCATTTGCCCATGAAGCCAGTACCCACCAGGGCTACACCAATGCGATCCATGTTTAGCGCTTCCCGCTGTTGAGTTTGATGATTTCCTGCTCAAGATCGACCAGTTCCTTGCCGCCCGCCATCAGATTGAGAAGCTGGTCGCGGCTGATCTCGTCTTTCTTGTAGGTGCCCGCACTCTTGCCGCGCTTCAGAAGCGTGAAGCGGTCACCCACCACATAGGCGTGATGCACATTGTGGGAAATAAAGATAACGCCAATGCCCCGTGCCTTGGATTGCACGATAAGTTTCAGCACAACCGAAGCCTGATGAACCCCAAGCGCCGATGTCGGCTCATCGAGGATCAGAACCTTGGCGCCGAAATGAATGGCCCGCGCAATGGCCAGGCATTGCCGCTCGCCGCCTGAGAGCGTTCCTACCGGCTGCTCGGGATTGCGCAACTGTATGCCCATGTCCGAAAGCTCATTAAAGGCTGTGCGGTTGGCATATTCGATGTCGAACTGATTGAGAAACCAGGTTTTCTTCAAAGGCTCCCGGCCCAGAAAGAAATTGCGCGCCACGCTCATCAGCGGCACCAGCGCCAAATCCTGATAAACCGTGGCAATGCCCTTATCGAGCGTGTCCTTCGGCGAATTGAATCTTGTATGCGTGCCGCCTACCAGAATCTCGCCTTCATCGGGGCTGTGAACCCCGGAAAGGACTTTGATGAGGGTTGATTTGCCAGCACCATTGTCGCCGAGAAGGCAATGCACTTCGCCCGGTCGCACATCGAAGGACACATCCTTGAGCGCGATGACCGAGCCAAAATACTTGCTAACGGACTTAAGTTCAACGAGGGGCGTTTCCATTACCTGCTCCTCATGGCGCGGCTGCGCACATAGCTGTTGAACAGTACCGCGATCACCATCATGGCGCCCATGAAAAGCTTGAACCAGTCCGTGTCGATGCCCGTATAGAAAATGCCCATCTGCACCACGCCAAAAATAAGCGCCCCGAACATGGCCCCGATCGCCGAGCCATAACCGCCGGTCAGCAATGTGCCGCCGATGACCACGGCGATGATCGCCTCAAATTCCTTCAGGTTGCCGCGCAGCGTGTCGGCGGAACCCGTCACCAGAACCTGTATGGTCGCAAAGAGTGCGGCGGCAAGGGCTGTCATGATGAAAAGCGTGATCTTGGTGCGGGCCACGGGCACCCCCATATTGCGCGCCGCATTGGCTTCGCCGCCTGAGGCGAATATCCAGTTGCCAAAACGCGTGCGCATCAACAGCCAGGTGAAGAACAGCGTCAACCCCAGCCACCAGATGATCGAAACTGGAATGCCGCTGATCGCAGGCAAGCCATCGGCGCGTTTGCCGATCACCCCAAGCTCCGCAAGCCAGCGGATAGGGGTCTTGAACACCTGGCCGGCAAAGAAGGGAGTAATCCAGTCCCCGGCGGAATACTCATGCAGGCCCGAGGCCTGGGTGCGCCCCGTAATGCCGCGCGTCACCCCCAGGGTGAGGCCGCGCAGCATGAACAGGCTGCCAAGCGTGACGATGAAAGAGGGAAGCCCTGTGTGCACGACGATGAGGCCGTTCAGGTAGCCGACAAAGGCACAGCTTGCGAAGGCCAACAGTACGGAAGCCCACACGGGCCAGTCCCACATGATGGGCGGGATGGCGATGATGATGCCGGCAAAGCCAATCATCGAACCTATGGAAAGATCGAACTCACCGGCAATCATGAGGAGCGCAACCGCTGCTGCCAGAATGCCGAGCTGGGCCGAGACCTCCAGGAAATTTACAATGCCTTTGGCGCTGAACAGGCCGCTGTCGCCCGCTGTGATTCCAAAAAACACGAAGATAAGAACCGTTCCGGCAATCGCCCCAAGCTCGGGCCGGCTGAGCAGCCGGCCAAGCAACGGAACAGCGCGGACCCGTTCGTCCTTAACCTCAAGGCTCATGCCATCCTCCAAGCAATCATTGACATGGCGGCCAGCAGTTGGCCAGCCGCCATGCAGAGATTAGCGTTTGCCTTGCTTTGCCAGATCGATAACCGAGGCAGCCGTTTCCCCGGTCACAAATCCTGGTCCCGTGGGATAGTCGGCAATCGGCGCAATCTTGTACTTCTTCAACAGGTCAAACATGACGACGGGAATGTAGCCCATCGCATATTGCTGCGCGTCGATGCCCCACTCCATTTTGCCATCGGCTGTGGCCTGCAGAATAGTTGGGGAGAGATCGAAGGTGCCGATCTTCGTTTTGCCCGTGAGGCCAAGTTCTTCAAGCGCTACCAAGCCAGGCTCAGCCCCGCCAATGCCAACGGTCAGGACGAACTGCGTATCGGCATTCGTCTTGAGATAGGCAATGATGCGGTTCTTCATCTCCGTCGGGTCCATCACGCCGTTGAGAACCGGCACGTCGACGCCAAGTCCCTTGGCAAAACCGGCGCAGCGGTCATCCAAGCTGACGTTGCCAACTTCGTGGTTGGCGCACACCGCCTTGGTGATGTTGAGTTTCTTGATGCGTTCCCCGGCCATAACGCCAGCCTCGTATTCGCTTTGCCCGAGATAGAGCAGGCCGCCGAGTTCCTTGGTGAGCTTGCCGCCGCCGGAATCAATCACGATAACGGGGATGCCGGCTGCGACCGCGTTCTTGACAGGTTCGCCAAGCGCTGCCGGATCGGCAATGGAAACCACGAGGCCATCAGGCTTCGAAGCCACCGCCGCATCAATCATCTGGGCCATCTTGGCCATGTCAAATGTTTCCGGCGCCAGATACTCTGCCTTCACGCCAAGTGTCTTGGCGGCATCGTCCATGCCGTTCTTGACGACGGACCAATAGGGATCGCCGCTTTGGCCATGGGTCACAAACACGACACGGGTTTCATCCGCGGCAGCAAAGCCTGCAGCCGCCGACAGCATTGTCAGCCCAGCCAGAAGGCCGAGCACGGGTTTCATTATTTTCGCAAGCGAGAACATGTTTCCTCCTGTTAAATATCTCCGCCAGCCGTGATCGCGGCCAACGGACCAGTTGCATTTTAAGTTTCTAGGTTACGCTTTCGCACTGGTTCCTTCTGCGGGCGGAAATCCGCCCCAATTATTTTTCAACGGTGAAGCCCGCCTCCGCAGCCAGACGCGACAGGTTCTTGAAACCCATCGTGGCATAGGTGAGGGGGTGGGCCTTTCTTGGATCCTGTTCGGCTTCGACAACAAGCCAGCCTGAATAATTTGCCTCCGCGAGAACCCGCAGGATTGACGCATAGTCAAGGAAACCGTCGCCCGGCACGGTGAAAATGCCCTCGAGCACGGCGCCCATGAAACTCATGTCCTGGCTGCGGGCTTTTTCGAGCATCGGCTTGCGCACGTCCTTGCAATGCACATGCACCACGCGCTTCACATTGTCCTTGATAAGCTGCAACGGGTCGCCGCCGGAAAAGGTCGAATGCCCTGTGTCATAGAGAAGGCCAACGGCATCGCCTGTATGCTTCATCAGCAGGCCAACTTCGGCGTCCGTTTCGATAATGGTTCCCATGTGGTGGTGGAAGGCCATGCGAACCCCGAAATCCGCCATGCGTTCGGCAAGCTGTGTCAGCTTGCGCCCATAGGTCGGCCATTCCTCTGCCTGCAGCGATGGGCGCTTGGAAATGGGATCCCAGATCGCGCCATGGCGGCCACGCGACGTGTCGGCATAGACCACATGGGTTGAACCCATGTCTTTCAGAAGCTGGAGATGGGGGCCGATCGCATCCATTTCCGCGTTAACGTCCTTTTCATCGCACCGGCCGTCATACCAGCCTGAAATCACGGCAAGCCCATGGCGCTCCATGATCGGTTTGAGCTCCGCTGATCGGCGCGGAAATTTCCCGCCAAGCTCCGTCCCGGCATATCCCGCCTGCTTTGTCTCGCTCAGGCAAACTTCAAGCGGAATATCGCCGCCAAGTTCTGGCGCATCGTCATTGCTCCAGGTGATTGGGTTGATGCCGATGCGGACCTTCATGAACGTGCTCCTGCATAAAACTGGGCAAGCCCGCTGAGCAGCCGCATGTCGCGGCGCGCCTGTTCCGCCGTGTTGCGAACGCTCTTGCCCTCCACAATTGCCGACCAGAAGCCTTTCAATTCCTCGATGAAGGCTTCCTCATATCCGGTTCTCACATCTTCCTTGACATGCGTGTAGCCGTCGCTCGTCTTCACCGTCAGCCGTGTCGGCTGGTGGTTGAGCCAAGGCGATGGAAATTCAAGCTCAAGAATGCCTTCGTCAAAATAGAAGGTAATTTTCTCGCTGTAATCCGCAAGGGCTGGAACCTTGAGATGCACCATGTTCCACAGCGCGCGGCCCTCAAGCAAACGCACTGCACCCTGGCCGCCTTCGCCTCCCGCAAAAATCTGCGCCCCGGCAATCTCGCCATCCGGAACGCCAAGCCCATCGAGAAGCCCGTGAACCGCATTCACATCATGCACCAGCGATGAGCAATAGGCTGCCGTAAAGCCACGGTAACTGATCTCATCAAGCGGTGCTGGCACGGCGCGGGCCACCTGTTCCTGCTGCTTGGCCTTTACGGAAGCAATCAAATCCGGCGCCACGTCATCGCCCTGGCGCCATGCGTGGTGCTTGATGAAGGGCCAGGCGTCCGGATCGTTCACTTCGACGGACACATAGCGCAAGGTTTTCGCCGTGCCCGGCATGCGGGTGAGCGCCGCTTCGTAGCTCGGATCGAAGCGCTTCATGTAGCCGACCTGCAGAATTTTTCCTGCGCGGTCACGGGCCGCTATGAGATCGTCGATATCGCCAGGTGCGTAGCACAAAGGCTTCTCGCAAAACACGTGGAACCCGCGCCCCAGGGCGGCAAGGATCTGTTCGTGGTGCAGCGGATCGGGCGAGGCGATGACAACCGCATCAAGCGGCAGGGCCAAAACCTCTTCCATGCGTTCAAACGCCACAAGCCCGAATTCTTCGCTGACAAAGGCACGTGCCTTTGCGGAAGGATCACAAACGCCCAAAATCTCAAACTGGCGCTTCAGCTTCATCAGGTTCGGAATATGCTCAATCTGGGCAATTCCACCTGCACCGATGACGCCAACCTTCAAACGCTGCATCCCCACCCCACTCCGGACATGAAACTTGTCTCTTTATCTGGCTTCAGCCTATAACCGGATTGGTTCTAATGTTAGAACCAGAACGAGATAATTTTTAGGAACCATCGTGGCAACTGCTTTCCCGATAGATGGCATTGTGATTGACCGCAGCGTCGCCACCAACCTGCATCGCCAGCTCTACAGCCAACTCCGCGGCCTCATCGAACGCCGGGTTCTGCCCAGCGGCACGGCACTTCCGTCCACCCGCCTTCTCACTAAGGATCTCGCGGTTGGCCGCAACACCGTCATCGCCGCCTACGAACAACTGGCCCTTGAAGGCTATCTGCTGATGCGGCGCGGCTCGCCGCCCCTGGTGATGGACCTTCCCTCGGCCGCCACGGCAACAAAAAAGCCGCACACCGAAATCGGCAGCACCATATCGGCCCGCGGCAAAATAATGCTGGCGCAACCCCATCACCATGGCAGCCCGGGCCTTCTCGCCTTCCATCCCGGCCTGCCCGATTCCGACAATTTCCCCTTCACGACCTGGTCGAAGCTCCTCAGCAAAAGAGCGAAACTCGCTCGCCACGATCTCTTCGGCACCTATCACATCAGCGGCTATCCTCCCCTCTGTGAAGCCATCGCCCGCTATCTCACCGCCTCGCGCGGGATGACCTGCAAGCCTGAGCAGATCGTCATCACCAATGGCGCGCAATCAGCTTTTGATCTGCTGGCGCGGATACTCATCGATCCCGGCGACACCGTATGGCTGGAGGAACCCGGCTATTACGGCGCTGGCTCCGCCTTTCTCTCTGCGGGTGCCAACCTCGCGCCGCTAAGAGTAAGTGACAACGGCTGGGACTTAGAACCGCCGCCCGTTCCGCCGCGCCTCATCTTTGTAACGCCATCCTGCCATCATCCGCTGGGCATCACCATGCCCATGGAACAGCGCCTCAATCTTATCCATATGGCCGAAAGCTGGAACTCCTGGATCATCGAAGACGACTACGACAGCGAGTACCGCTTTCAAGGCCAACCCATTCCCGCCCTGCAAGGCATCAACGCCTCAAACCGGGTGGTCTATGTCGGAACCTTTGCCAAGATCCTGTTTCCGGCCATGCGCCTGGGTTTTCTTGTCGTGCCTGAAGCCTTTCGCGAAGGCCTCGTCTCGGCGTTGAGTGTAACCGGCCAGTTTCCGCCGCTCCTCACCCAGGCCGCCCTTGCCGATTTCATCAACGAAGGCCATTTTGCAAGGCACTTGCGCCGCATGCGTAGACTCTATGCAATCAGGCGCCAATACTTCATGGAAACCTGCGAAGAATACCTCAGCCCCTGGCTGCGCCTGCGCCGCACCGAGTCAGGCATACAGCTTGTCGGGCTGTTTCACGACAACCACGATGATAAAGCGGTAGCGGCTGCGGCCCGCGCCCACGGCGTAAACGTTTCGCCGCTCTCGATCCAGTATCGTCATGGCCAGGTTCAACGGGGCCTGTTGATGGGCTTTGCCGCCGCCGATGAGAAAACAACAAAAAAAGCCATGGGAAAACTGCGTGATGTGCTTCAGATGACGATGGGATAAGGTCAAAGCATTCATCGCCATGCTCAAGGAAAGACAGTCATGACAAGTCGGAAATTCAATCAACCCCTGGGCGGCAATGAAATGCCGCGCTTCGGTGGCCCCGCCACCATGATGCGCCTGCCAACCCAACCCACGGCCAAGGGGCTGGACGCCTGCTTCGTCGGCATTCCGCTTGATATCGGCGCGTCAAACCGCGCCGGCACACGCTTTGGCCCCCGCCAGATCAGGGCCGAGTCCTGTTTGATCCGTCCCTACAATATGGCAACCCGCGCTGCGCCCTACGACAGTCTTATGGTGGCCGATATCGGCGATGTGGCGATTGACACATTTAATTTGCCGAAATGCATGGACATCATCACTAACGCCTATAACGCAATCCTCAGCGAAGGCTGCAAGCCTTTGACGCTAGGCGGCGATCACACCATCGCCTATCCCATCCTCCGTGCAATCGCCACAAAACATGGCCCCGTCGGCCTCATCCATGTGGACGCCCATGCGGATATCAATGAAGCCATGTTTGGCGAACCCATTGCTCACGGCACGCCATTCCGCCGCGCCGTTGAAGATGGGCTGCTTGATACCAAGCGCTGCATCCAGATTGGCCTGCGCGGCACGGGCTATGCGGCGGACGATTTCGATTGGCCGCGCCAGCAGGGCTTCCGCGTGGTGGAGGCCGAGGAGTGCTGGCACAAATCGCTCACCCCGCTCATGGAAGAAGTACGCAAGCAAATGGGCTCCGGCCCGGTCTACTTGAGCTTTGATATCGACAGCCTCGACCCCGCCTTTGCACCCGGAACCGGTACCCCCGAAATCGGCGGCCTCACCACGGTCCAGGCGCTGGAAATCATTCGCGGTTGCTGGGGGCTGAATCTGGTTGGCTGCGATCTCGTCGAAGTCTCGCCACCCTATGATCCCTCCGGCAACACCGCACTCACCGCAGCCAATCTTCTGTTTGAAATGCTCTGCGTCCTGCCCGGCGTGAAAAGACGGTCCTAGTCTCTTATTGATGGGTGAGCGAAACGAAATGACTGTGACACGCGGTGAG
>JBBQNU010000031.1:0-23518 GCA_038330285.1 Hyphomicrobiales bacterium
ACTCCTCTGGGACGTGCGCATGCTAGACCGCCTGCTGCCCCATGCGGAATTGTTCGGGCCCGGCTGGCAGCGCGACCTGGTCCAGCGGATCGGAGCCCACTTCATCGACCAAGTGCGGCCACAGCTGAGTGCGCTTCGCGCGACCTCACCAAACACCACATCTGCATCGGACACTTTTGTGGTTCCCGGGAAGTGTACGGTTTTGAGATAGCGGCATTCAAAGTGACAGGGACTTTCTGCGACGCGCGAACCGGGAGCTTCAATGCATCCAATCTTCGTAACCCCAGCCAGCTCAAATTCATCCACACCACTTGGAACGGGCTGGGCTGACTTATTTACAGCCTCTCGCAAATCATAGGTGGCCATGTTCCACACAAAATAGCCAGTTTCCTGGGCATTTATGACAGTATCTTTCTTTCGCCCGTCAACATGTTGGTCAGCCGAAAACATCACAATGGGTGGATCATAGGTTATATTCTGCCATTGGCTAAACGGCGCGAGGTTGGGCCTCCCATCTCTAGATATTGTAGAAATCCAGCCAATTGGACGAGGCACCGTGCAGCTTTTAAATGGGTCATAGGCCAGCGGGCAGATATCTTTGCGGGGGTCGTAATGCATTAAGCCTCCAGGCTAATCTGGGGATTGAGTGAGTAAGAGCGGACGGAGGAACAAACGCCTCCACTTGGATAGAAGCGCAACAGCAAGTATCTGAAGTTTTAGTCAGCGCCACGAATGCCACGGAGCCGTTCATTTCGCCGTCGCAAGAGTTCGACGCCAATAAAGAGGAAAACTGACAACACAACTTGGAGGCTGGCCGCTGCAGTAATCGTGGGGCTGATCATCTCCCGAATACCACTAAACATCTGTTTTGGGAGCGTCCGCTGCTCTGCGCTGGCGAGGAATAGCGCCACAACGACTTCATCGAAAGAGGTGACGAAGGCGAACAAGCCACCTGTTACAACGCCCGGCAAAATCAGCGGCAAAATTACTCTACGGAAGCTATAGATGGGTGTTGCTCCGAGGTTTTGTGCGGAACGTTGCAGGTCCCAATTAAAGTTTGTCAGTGTTGAGGTGACGGTAATCACTACAAACGGGGTGGCAAGCGCCGTATGGGCCAGCATCAGTCCCGTAAAAGTTCCAATCAGTCCGAAACGACCGTAAAACATGAAGGTTGCGACAGCGACAATGATGACTGGCACAATTATTGGCAGTAACAGCGTACCCAGAATTATGGGGCGTAAAGGCAGTTGGGTACGAGCCAAGCCGAGCGCCGCCATCGTACCAAGGATTGTGGAAAGAATGGTAACGGTAATGGCAAGTTTGACGCTCAGAACCAGCGAACCCCACCAGCGTTCATTGCCAAAAAAGTCGCGATACCACTGCAGTGACAGTCCAGGCATTGGGTAGCTGAAGTAGGGTTCTGCATTAAACGATAGAGGCATCACCGCCAAAATGGGAGCGATGAGAAACAGCAGCACAGTTGCTGTAAAAACCCACCCCACATAGAACATCACTCTTTCGACCGGCATGGCATATGGCGCGGGCTTGAGCATAGGGATCAACCGAACTTCATCTTGTCGATGCCTACAAGACGATTGTAGACGAAGAATAAAACCATCGTGGCAATAAGCAGAAGGGCGCTCAGGGCGCTGGCCTTGCCCCAATTGTTTTCCTGGTTCATGGCAGACGCGATAATTCCGCTTACCATCTGGTCGCTGGCGCCTCCCACCAACGCCGGCGTGATATAGTAGCCAAGGCTAAGGATGAAAGTGAGCAGGCAGCCCGCGCCGATACCGGGAAGGGTAAGCGGAAGGTAGACACGGAAAAAGGAGTAGAATGGCCCTCCGCCCAGGGAGCGCGCGGCACGCACGTAGGACGGAGAAATGTTCTTCATGACGCTGTAGATTGGCAACAATGTAAAAGGCAACTGAATGTGGACCATTGCCGTGACTGTGCCGAAGCGGCTGAAGATGAGCTTCAGGGGTTCGTCGCTGAGATGAAGGCCCTGGATGAGGTCATTTACGGGCCCATTATCCTGCAGAAGCACATACCATGCAGTCGAGCGGACCAGCAGAGACGTCCAAAATGGCACGAGAACGAAAATCAGCAGAATGTTGGATATCCTCGCAGGCGCATGAGCCAACATGAAAGCCACCGGATAGGCCATCGCCAGTGTAATTAGGGTCACAAGGGAGCTGATGTAGAATGTGCGCCAGAGGACAGTGACATAGACGGCCTGAGACTTGGGCACACTGGCGATGTCTCCATCGCCTGACCGTTCCAGATCAAGGGACCGCAACACATAATAGTCAGTGAAGGGTTTGCCGGATTGCTTGATTTT
Source organism: Hyphomicrobiales bacterium (assembly GCA_038330285.1). Lineage (GTDB taxonomy): Bacteria > Pseudomonadota > Alphaproteobacteria > Rhizobiales > Aestuariivirgaceae > Aestuariivirga. The sequence goes on from JBBQNU010000031.1 coordinate 2,342, forward strand.
CGACCAGATCAGGCGGTCTCCCCAGATTTTGTCCGCCTTGATCATTTGGTCCTTGTAGGGTGGCGCGGAAATATTCGCGGCTTTGTTCACGCTGGCGATGACCTTGCTTCGAACGCCAGCAATCTCATAGTTCAAGCGTTTTCCGATCAATGCGGCCGCATTGGTTTCTTTGGCTTTTTTGAAATCCTGAACTAGGGCCGCATATGCCACTTCACTGGGGGTATCTTGGCCGCCCCAGTTTTTCAGTTCGGCAACTGTAAGGGGGAGAGTCTCGGAGATGCTGGGGTCGTGCACTGCGTTGGTTAGCAGCATAACGACTGGAGCGGCGAAGGTGACGATAATAAATAGAAAAAGCGGCAATATCAGAAGAAGCGCACGGAAATGCCCTCTACGTTCCGCGAGAGCGAATTGACGCTTAAGGCCAGTTCCTACTGTGCCAACAGGAGTCATATCTGGATTAATGGAAAAAATGCGGGAGCATTAAGCCCCCGCAATTCCATTCGCAACTATTGAGCGACCCAAACATTGAAACGTTCACGTAACGTGTCAAGGTTGTCGGCCCAGAACGAGGCATTGATAATAAAGGCAGATTTCATGTTGTCAGGGCTGGTTGGCAAATCTGGTGTGATGGAAGGATTTGTATTTTTAATAGCTTCCTTATTTCCTGGACCATAGGAAATATAATTGGTCTGATCAGCCTGCCGGTCAGGGCGTCCCGCAAACGCTATAAAGCGATAAGCGGCGTCACGGTTCTTGGCACCCTTTACGACGTTCCAGCCTTGCCAATCGAGAGCCTGATGGTCCCAGAGTACGACAAATGGCTTCTTGTCTTCCTTGGCAGCCTTGTAAATGCGCCCGTTCCAGGCGGATGTTAGTACAACCTGACCATCGGAGAGCAACTGAGGGGGCTGGGCGCCGGCCTCCCACCAGACAACATCCTTCTTGATGGTATCAAGCTTGGCGAAGGCACGATCCACGCCTTCAGGGGTGGCGAGGACCGTATAGACGTCCTTGATGTCTACCCCATCAGCAACCAATGCCCATTCGAGATTCACAAAGGGGCTCTTCTGCAGGCCGCGCTTTCCAGGGAATTTTTCGAGATCAAAAAAGGCCGTAATTGAAGTGGGCGCTTCCTTCACCTTTGTTGAATCGTAAGCCAGGATTGTGGCATAGAGAATACTTGGAACAACGCATTCGCTGGCATCGGCACTGATGAATTCGTCGCGCTTCAAACCAAGCTTATCCCAGTCGATTTTTTCGACGATACCTTCCGCGCAGGCGGCAATTGTAGTCATGGAGTCATTTTCAACGACATCCCAGGTGACGTTGTTGGAATCAACCATCGCCCGGATTTTTGCAATTTCTCCGTTGAACTCTTCTTCCACGATTTTATCGCCGGAATCTTTCATAAATGGCTCAAAGAAAGCCTTCCGGACGCTATCCTGATACGCTCCGCCCCAGGAAACGACGGTCACGCTGTCGGCAGCTAGCGCTGGCAGCGTCAGAGCAGCCATTATTGCAACTGCCGAAAAAAGTTTCTTGCTCATTAATTTCTCCCATATTGCTACCCAACAAATGGCACCACTGGCCTTGATTGGGTGTGTTTTGACGATGCAGTTTCAGCTTTTTGGTTAGAGGTCTTATCGAGGCCTCAGGTACTCAGGAATATTGAACTCCCGCTTCATCGTCTCCTTAGATCAAAGCCCAATTTTCTAGGGTTAGCAACTGCATCTCTGCACTCCAGACCTCTACATTATGGCCAACGCAGGTATGCATTTTTGGATGTTGTTGTCTCCTTGTGTGCGTCAGATGCTAAAAGTAGCTACAAGTTCTCCCCTGAATTTGTGCGTAGTGCGTAACTCAACTCCTGCCCTGTCCTCCAACTGGGCGGGAGTTTTTATACTGTGAGAGCTTAAGTAACTGTTTTGCCTTAACGTAAGACAGGCGATCATCTATTCCTCATTTTGTGAACTATTTTCTTACTTTTATTCCCCGGTGAATAATATTTTTCTGTGAACCAGTTCGACTCAACCTGTCCAGCCTTCTCGTTGCTTGCAAACAGACAAGTCAAGAAATATCGCTCGTTGTTGAAGGCAGCAGTTTGCTCTATTCTCTGAAAAATTAATTCTCTGAAAAATTAGCAAAATCCCGTTGAACCCATGCTTTCACCCCGCGCCGATAGGCAGGGAGCAGCCAGACTTGCGTGATTGATCAGTAATTTTTCCGTAATGGAGAGAAGTGCTCGCCCAAATGCAGTCCCCCGGGTGCCCCATCGTCGTCGGCAGGGCGCATGCAGTACACTTGGCACCCCCTCAGCCGTTGCGTCAACGAGGGCAGATTATCGGTCAGGAAAGCTTACATAAATCGTGTCCAAATCTTGTCACAAATTGGGCTCAGCCTGATTATCGGAGGAGGCCTCCATGCGTAAAAATCCCAATGTTAAACTCTGGCAGTTCCCGGTTCAGAACAATCGCAGTCGGTTCCTGGATGGAGGACGTGGTCATTTTGAACTGCGATCAGCGGAAAGGGCAGCTGCACTCGGTTGTCGCATCCAGGCTGTGAAACGGGTGAGACTTAGACGCCTGCGCAACAACGTCTGGACGCTCAATGGCATTGTAGTCTTGGAAGGCCACCAACCTGAGGCTGCCCAATCGCTTGTGCCTCAGCAAGCAACAATTTGACTGGCGCAAAAGTCAGCTTAAGTCCACGAGACTAGGTAAAATAACTGGGGGAAAGAATTTAAGGAGGTGCGTCATGCGTACTACAGCTAGTGCTTCCAGCCTGCCTCAAGACTCCTACAATTACAGTCCTGAAGAGTTGGAATCCATGCGCCACGCTTTTCGGCGGGCCTGTGACGAAAACCCAAGTATCACAATTACGGCTGAGCAACGTTACGGTTTGGCTCAAGCCATTGTGAACCGGTTTCAGCGCCACCTCAGCGAAACAGAGCTAATTGCGATTGCTTTGGGCAGGCGCATTAATGTACGAGCGTACTTGGCAGTTTCGATTGACCGACGAGAAAGTGATTGATTGTGCGTCTTACTTCAGCAAACGCGCAATTGAAGTGGCTGCGGCGCTAAATTGCCAAGTTGTTGCATCAAATGTCACAAAGATCGAGAATTTGGATGGTAAAGTACTTAAAGTTATCGGCAATGCATTACTTAGGAATGTAATAGAATTTCCAATTGCGCCTAAACGCCCACGTTGATTTTGCCATCCCGGCGAGGGCGCCCTTGCATTCCGGCGTTCATCCATTCCTGATGGTGGGGCCGCCGGGTGCGGGCAAGTCCATGCTGGCGCAGCGCCTGCCCTCCATCCTGCCGCCGATGGATCCGCGCGAAATGCTTGATGTCAGCATGGTGGCTTCGCTTGGCGGTGAGTTGAAGGATGGAAGGCTCTCGCGGCGCAGGCCGTTCCGTTCGCCGCATCATTCGGCCAGCATGCCGGCCCTTGTCGGCGGCGGGCTTCGCGCCAAGCCCGGTGAAATGGCACTTGCCCATCACGGCGTTTTGTTTCTGGATGAGCTTCCGGAACTCCAGCCGCGCGTATTGGAAAGTTTGCGGCAGCCGCTCGAGACGGGCGAGACGGTTGTGGCCCGCGCCAATTATCACGTCACTTATCCCGCGCAGTTTCAACTCGTCGCCGCGATGAACCCGTGCAAGTGCGGCATGGCGGGCGAGCTGGGGCATGTCTGCAAAAAAGGCCCGCGTTGCGCCACGGATTATCAGGGGCGCATTTCCGGGCCGCTGCTGGACCGGATGGATATCCAGATTGAATTGCCCAAGGAAACCAGTGCTGATGTCGCTCTCCGGGTGGCCGCGGCGCGGCCGCGGCAGAAGCAGCGTTTTGAAAAACTCGGCATGGCCAACTTGCGCATCAACGCGCAGGCCGATGGCGCGCTGCTCGAAGAAATTGCCCAGCCTGATTCCGCCGGGCTCAAGCTCATGCGCGATGCCGCCGATGCCATGGGGCTTTCGGCGCGGGGCTATCACCGGGTCTTGCGTGTGGCCCGCACCCTTGCCGACCTTGATGGCCGCGAGCAGATTGCGCGACTGCATATCGCCGAAGCCCTGAGCTACCGCCAGAAGCTGGCGGCGTTTCAGGTCGCGGCGTGACCATGCCGCAATTGGTGCTACGCCTCGCCGATGAGCGCAATTGATATTTTCATCCCCTTGGGGCGGATTGGAAGTTTTGCTCCCTGCCGTGCCGGTGGATCCTTCGGAAACCATTTGATCCATTCTTCATTCATTCCGGCAAAATCGCTTTCTTCCACGAGAATAAACGTAGCGCTGACCGCCTTGTCCAGCGAGCTTCCGGCCGCCCGCAGGATTGCTTCAATATTCCTGAAACACTGGGCCGTCTGCTGTTGAATGGTCTCGCCGACCACTTCCCCGGTCTTGGCGTCGAACGGTCCCTGCCCAGAGACAAAAACCAGGCCATTTGACTTGATCGCCTGACTGTAACTGGCGGGCGATTTCGGCGCCTGATCGGTTTGCACAACTACCTTGGCCATTTTGGCTCCCGCTTTGTATCAAATTCCATCATTCGATAAGCATCCCTTTTGACAGGACTTTCAGATATTTTCACTCATAATATTTTGGCGGGAAGCTGAATGAAGATACCGCCTTCGTGACGCCCGGAACTCACGCCAGTGCCATGGCGGCAACGGCTTGATACGCGATTGCGGCAAGCGGAGTTGCCAAAACGAGTATCCTCTACTATGGGAACCAGCACGTTTCGGAGTAACCCATGATTGTGATTGCCACGCCGCGCGACTATGGCCTTCTCGGCCGTGATTCCAAAAGGGCCGAGGAAATGGGCCTGGCGTCGGCCCAGTGGTATCAATGCCCGATGCCCCGCAAGCGGCTTAAGGAGCTGATGCAGCGCCGGGATGCGCCGGCGATCCGCGACAGCCTCATCTGGTTTGCGTCGTTCCTCGTCAGCGGCGGGCTTGCAACTTATTTCTGGCCCACCTGGGCAGCTCTGCCATTTTTCCTGATCTACGGGGTGCTCTATGGCTCGTCCTCGGATTCGCGCTGGCATGAATGCGGCCATGGCACCGCCTTCAAGACCCGCTGGATGAATGACGCCATTTATCACATCGCCTGCTTCATGATCATGCGCGAACCCCCGGTCTGGCGCTGGAGCCATACGCGCCACCACACGGATACCATCATCGTTGGCCGCGACCCGGAAATTGCCGTCATGCGCCCGGTGATGATCCTCAAAATCATCGCCGCGTTCTTTGCCATCCCGCAGACCTGGAATTCGATCAAGAGCCTGGTCCGCCATGCCGCGGGAAAAATCGGCGACGAGGAAGCCACCTTCATTCCTGAAATGGAACGGGGCAAGGTCTATCTCGTGGCCCGCATCTGGCTCTTGATCCACGCGGCTGTCATCGCCGCTGCCTATTATTCGGGATCCATTCTGCCCCTGCTGCTCGTGGGGCCGCTGCCCACCATGTACGGGGCCTGGGTCCATGTTCTCACCGGCCTCACCCAGCATGGCGGGCTGGCGGAGAACGTGCTGGACCACCGCCTCAACAGCCGCACGGTTTACATGAACCCGGTTTTGCGGTTCATTTACTGGAACATGAACTACCACATCGAGCATCACATGTTCCCCATGGTGCCCTATCACGCACTCCCGGAACTCCACAAGGAATTGCGGCCCTACATGCCGCGGCCAAGTTCCGGCATCGTCGACGCCTACCGCGAGATTATTCCGGCCCTGTGGCGCCAGCGCAACGAGCCGGACTGGCACATTGAACCCAAATTGCCAGCGGGTGTATCCCCTGTTACAGCTTTGGCGGAATGAAGGACAGCCAATGGCCCAGTGGATTGAAGTGTGTGCGACTGGAGACATCGACGCGGAAGATGTCATGCGCTTTGACCACGCAGGGCAAACCTTTGCCATCTACCGCTCGCCCGAAGACGAGTTCTATGCCACTGACGGCCTCTGCACCCATGAAAAAGTCCATCTCGCCGACGGGCTGGTGATGGACAACATCATTGAATGCCCCAAGCACAATGGCCGGTTTGACTACCGCACCGGCGCCGCAAAGGGAGCGCCGGCCTGCATCAATCTTAAAACCTATCCGGTTAAAGTCGAAGCCGGAAAAGTCCTGATCGATACAAGCGCATAGCATGACTGAAGCTGGCATGGTGATTGTGGGCGGCGGCAAGGCGGGGGCGCGTGCCGCCGTTGCTTTCCGGGAGAATGCCTGGAAGGGCCTGGTTACCCTCATCAGCGATGAGGCGCTTGCTCCCTACGACCGGCCGCCACTTTCCAAGGCCGCCATCATGGAGGACGCCGAGCCGCAACCCGTCTATTTATTGGATGAAGGCATGATGGCCTCGCTTGAGGTCAATTTTCTGCGAGGCAGTGCGACGACAGCGATAGACCGGATTGCAAAAACCGTGTCGCTGGCCAACGGCAAAAAGATTCCTTACGACCGCTTGCTCATTGCAATGGGGGCAGAGCCCCGGCGGCTTTCGCAAGCGGGCGCGGAGCGCGCCCTGCTGCTGCGCGACCTCGCCGATTCCGCCAAAATACGATCTGAATTCATCAGCGGAAAAAGCGTTGCCATCATCGGCGGCGGATTTATCGGATTGGAACTTGCCGCAAATGCCGCCAAGCGCGGCTGCCGCGTCACGGTCATTGAAGCCCAGCCGCGCATTCTCATGCGCGGCGTCCCGCCCGAAATTGCAACGCGGATTGCGGCCCGCCATGCGGACGCTGGTGTTGCAATCTTGACAAATGCCGGGATTGCACAGATTGGCCCCAACAGGATTCTTCTTTCAGACGGGCGCGAAGTTCCCGCCGCTGTCCTTATCGCCGGCATCGGGGCGGCACCGCGCATCAAACTGGCTGAACAGGCGGGCCTTGCCTTGGACAACGGCATTGCCTGCAACACCTATTTGCAGACTTCGGATCCCTATATTTTTGCAGTTGGCGATTGCTGCTCCTTTCCCCATCCCCTGTTCGGCAATGAACGTTTGCGCCTTGAGGCTTGGCGGAATGCCAGCGACCAGGCGATTGTCGCCGTTGAAAACATGCTAGGCGGGCAAAGGCCCTATGAAGCCGTGCCTTGGTTCTGGACTGACCAATATGAACTCAACCTGCAAATCGCCGGGCTGCCGCACCGGGGCGTTTCAATCATCGAGCGCGTGCCGAAGGAAGGAGCCTTGATCCTTTGCCATCTGGACGGCGACGGCCGCCTGGTGGGGGCCAGCGGCATTGGCCAGGGCAATTCCATTGCCCGCGACATTCGTCTGCTCGAGATGCTGATTGGAAAGAAGGCCGCGCCCGATCCGGCCCTGCTTGCCGATCCGGCGTTCCCTTTGAAATCCCTGCTCAAACCCTGAGGAAGCCGCGATGACCCGCAAAAGACCCACGGTAGCCGATGTCCGCGCGATGAAGGGTAAATATCAATATACGATGCTGCGGGTTGAAAGCATGGAGGAGGCGGAGGCCGCCGAGCAGGCGGGCATCGACATGGTTTCGGTTTCTCCGGAATTGATTTGCAATCCGCAATTTCGCGATGCGGCGCCCGGCCTTTTTGCGGTTCCGGGCCTCGATTACTTCGATGTGGGAACCGCCGATGATTTCGTCCGCTGGGCCTTTCGCATGGTCAAGGCCAGCGCCGATGCGATTTACTGCAGCGCCAGCCTGCAAACTGTGCAGCGGCTCAGCGAGGAAGCCATTCCGGTGATTGGCCATGTAGGACTGATTCCTTCAAAGCGCACGTGGACCATCGGGTTCAAGGCAGTCGGCAAAACCGCTGACAGCGCCATGCAAGTTTTCAACGCCGTCAAAGCCTATGAACGTGCCGGGGCCTTTGGCGCGGAGATTGAAGTTGTGCCGAGCGAAGTTGCAACCGAAATTTCAAAGCGCACAACGCTGTTCATGGTCTCCATGGGAGCGGGAACAGGCTGCGATGCGCAGTATCTTTTTGCCGAGGATGTGCTGGGCAGCAACACCGGCCATTATCCCCGGCATGCCAAGCGCTACCGCGATTTTGTTGCTGAGAATGCCCGCCTGCAAAAGGAGCGCGTCGCGGCATTTGCGGAGTTTTCCCGGGATGTGAAGACCGGCGCCTATCCGGAGCCGCGCCACGAAGTGGCCATTGCGCAGGGCGAAATGCAAAGCTTCAGGAAAATGCTTTCATCGGCGCAGCCGTAAAATCTAAAATTTTAACTAATGTTTTCATGCTGCATTTACCCTCTCCGCGCGGCGTAATTATTTTGAAAGACTGCACTGTCATGTTCGGGCAATACACCAGGACATCATGACAGGCAGTGCATATGAGTAACCGCGACAGCGATATGATAGATCAGCGCGCCAAAGGCGTGCTTGAAGAAATCAGCCGCCTGGCACGGCCATCAATGCCCCACATGGTGCAGAACGTTCTGTGGGCCGCGGGCCTTGCCGGGCTTTTCCTGTCAGTTTCTATTCTTGTCCGCCAGCAGGACCTCAGGCTCAGGGAATTGCTGGGCTATCTTGCCTTTACCGCACTTGCGCTCACCCTCGGCGCCCTGTTTGTCACGGCGGCAAGGCGGCGCGCGACGGACCGCAGGATCATGGCGCTCACGACGACAATCGCCGCTCTGCAGCAGGCCCGGGCCCAGGCAGAGACGTCAAACCGCGCCAAATCCAGATTCCTCGCAACGATGAGCCATGAAATACGCACCCCGATGAACGGCATTCTCGGCATGATCGGGCTCCTGCGTGAAACCGAACTGACGTCTGAACAGGCAAGCTATGCACAGGCTGCTGATGCCTCAGGCCGGACGCTCATGTCGATCATTGATGAAATTCTTGATACTTCGAAAATTGAATCAGGCCGGCTTGATCTCGAGCGCAACCCCTTTGACCTTCCCACGCTCGCCGAAAGCGTGATCGAGCTGCTGGCACCGCGGGCCCACGCAAAGGGAATTGAAATCTCGTGCCGGGTCACCAGCAATGTTCCCGCCACCATCATTGGCGACGAAAACCGGACCCGGCAAATCCTGTTCAACATCTGCGGCAACGCAATCAAGTTTACGGAGCAGGGCGGAGTGGCGCTGTTCATTGATTATGACAGCAAGGCCAAAGCGCTGACGCTCGACATTTCCGACACCGGCATTGGTTTGTCGCCCGGCGAGATCACCCATATCTTTGACGAATATGCCCAGGCCAACAGCAACACGACGCGCCGTTTTGGCGGAACGGGACTTGGACTTTCAATCAGCAAAAAGCTCGTCGAGGGAATGGGAGGCAAGATTGCCGTGGCGAGCAAGGCGGGGCGCGGTTCGAAATTCTCAATCACCCTTCCCTATGCCAAGGATGATGACGGGGAACTTCAGGCAAAACCGCTTCTCGCAAGAACCTATGAACTTGCGGCGCCTCCAGGCCCCATCCGGCAGCATCTTGAGGCCCTCCTCGTGGAACTCGGGGCATCGGTGCGCATCATTTCGAGCCCCCAGGAAGTCCGGGAAGCGCTTTCGCCCAAGGGCGGCGACCGGTCAACAATTCTAATATGCGACTCGTCCTTTGCGGCCGAGCTGCGCAAATGGGCGCAGCAGAACAGGAAGCCCGGCGATTCCAAGCAGGTCTGGGTGCTGATGCAGGCCGAGCAGCGCCGCGCCCTGCGCGAGTTTCTGGTGCAGCCATTCGCGGGTTACCTGCTGAAGCCGTTCCGGAAAGTCACCGTTGCGCGGCAACTGATCTCGCGTGACGCCCAGATGATAAGCGGCGCCGTCAAGGAACTCCGCCAGCTCGTCAAGAGATCCAGGCCGGAAAGACCGCTCAATGTCATTCTGGCGGAAGATAATCCGGTAAATGCACTGTTAGCCAAGACCATGCTGGAAAAGGCAGGCCACGCGGTTCATCATGTCACCTCCGGATTGCAGCTGCTTTCGCTGCTGGGCAGCAAGAAAAAATTTGATCTGGCGGTTATGGATGTTGAAATGCCGGAGCTTGACGGGCTGGAGACAACCCGGCGGGTCCGCGCCATGGAGCGGAAATCAGGCTCTGCCTCGCATCTGCCAATTCTGGCCCTCACGGCCAATGCGCGGCCGGAAAACTACCTGGAATGCATGGCGGCAGGCATGGATGGGCATCTATCCAAGCCCTTTGACCGGCAGGACATGGAAGAGGCGATAACCAAGATATTGAACCTGAAATCCGCCGCCTGACCCTGTCACCAAACTTTCATATTACTCCTGATTATGGCAGTTTGCAGCAATGACACCGGAGCCGCCATTGGACCGCCTTTCGCCTGCGCATGAATCCCTCGGAACACGCAATGACCTGTGCGTTCGCCTGGCGCGAAGCGCGCAGGAAGTTGCGACAGCGCAGGAATTGCGGTTCAACATTTTTTATGAAGAACTGAAGGCAAATCCGGACGCTGCCTCGCTGCAATCGCGCCGGGACGCGGACCGTTTCGATGCGTTCTGTGACCATCTGATTGTGGTTCGCAGGATGGCAAGGATTGAGGTGCGGCAGTTCGGAGTTGATGACGGCGAGATGGTTGGCACCTACCGCCTGCTGCGGCAATCGGTGGCCGAGCAGAATGGCGGATTCTACACACAAAGCGAATTCGACATCGCGCCACTGCTTGCGGCAAAACCCGCATTGAAGTTTCTAGAGCTTGGAAGATCCTGTGTCCTGAAACAATACCGGACAAAGCCGGTGGTTGAGCTTCTTTGGCAGGGCATCTGGAACTATGTGAGGCATCATGGGCTGGATGTCATGCTGGGCTGTGCCAGTCTTGAAGGAACAGATCACACGGTTCACGCGCCGACCTTGAACTTCCTTGCCCGGAACAGTGCCGCTCCTCCGGAATGGCGGGTGCGTGCCGTAGCGCACCGATATGTTGAAATGAAATCAGACGCCGAGAATTCCATTGATGCCAAGGCGGCGCTGAAGGCTTTGCCACCCCTGATCAAGGGCTACCTGCGCCTGGGCTGCTACATCGGGGACGGGGCGGTGATCGACCGGCAGTTCAACACCACGGACGTGCTCATTATCCTGCCGGTTTCAAATATCAATCCGCGCTACTTCGCGCATTTCGGCCAGCCCGACGAAGCCATCACCTATTGATATCGAAAGCGGCAATGGCCGCGAGGTTGACGATATCGGTTGTGGTTGCCGACATGGAGGCAATTTGCACCGGCTTTGCCAGCCCGGTGAGCAAAGGCCCCACAACCGTGATGCCGCCGAGCTGCTGAAGCATCTTGGTTGAAATCGAAGCCGAATGGGCCGCCGGCATCACCAGCACGTTTGCAGGTGCCGTCAGGCGGCAAAACGGGTAGAGCGCCATGGCATCGCGAGAGAGCGCAACGTCGGCAGCCATCTCGCCATCATACTCAAAATCGACATTGCGCTTGTCAAGGACGGTCACGGCGTTTCTCACATATTCGGCCCGTTCGCCGCGGGGATAGCCGAAGGTGGAATAGGAGAGGAAGGCCACACGCGGCTCATAACCGAAGCGCCGGGCTACGCCTGCGGCCTCCTGCGCGATATCGGCAAGTTCCTCGGCGGTTGGCAATTCATGGATTGAAGTATCGGCGATGAATACCGTCCGTCCACGCACGAGCGCCATCGACACGCCAATGGGGCGGTGTCCCGGGCGGTTATCGATTGCCCGGCGCACGTTATCGAGGGCCACGGAAAAGTTCCGCGTGAGGCCGGTAACGAGCCCATCGGCATCGCCGAGGGCCACCATGCAGGAGGCAAAAACGTTGCGGTCCTGATTTACAAAGCGCTGGCAATCGCGAAACAGAAAGCCGTTCCGCTGCAGGCGTTCGTAGAGGTAATTGGCATAATCGACGTTCCTGTCAGTCAGCCGCGCATTGAGAATTTTAACATCCTCGTGCAGCTCCAGACCGCTTGCAACGAGGGTTTTCTCGATTTCCGCTTCGCGGCCAATGAGAATGGCGGTTCCCAATCCCGCCGTTGCATAGCTGTTGGCGGCGCGGATCATCCGGTCCTCCTCGCCTTCGGCGAACACAACACGCTTGGGCTTGGACCTTACCTGGTCGTACACGGTCTGAAGGGTGCCGGCGATGGGATCAAGCCTGGCGGAGAGTTGTGCCGTGTACTCATCAATATCGGCGAGGTGCTTGCGGGCCACGCCCGAATCCATGGCAGCCTTGGCCACGGCGACCGGAATTCTTGAAATCAGCCGGGGATCAAAGGGAACCGGAATCAAATATTGCGGGCCAAAGGCAAGACGCGAACCATGATAGGCGGCTGCCACCTCATCGGGAACATCCTCGCGCGCCAGGCTTGCAAGGGCCTGGGCGGCGGCGATCTTCATTTCCTCGTTGATGGTGCGGGCCCGCACATCAAGGGCGCCCCGGAATATGTAGGGGAAACCCAAAACATTATTCACCTGGTTGGGATAGTCGGAGCGGCCGGTTGCCATGATGGCGTCGGACCTGACCTTGGCCACCTCTTCAGGCAAGATTTCCGGATCGGGATTTGCCATGGCAAAGATGATCGGATTCCTGGCCATGCTCTTGACCATCGCCGGGGTGAGGGCACCGGCGACCGAAAGACCGAAGAAGACATCGGCGCCTTCCATGGCATCGGCGAGGCTCCGGGCCTTGGTGACTGTTGCGTGGGCGGATTTCCACTGATTCATGCCTTCAGTGCGGCCCTGGTAAACCACGCCTTTCGAATCCGCCAGGATCACGTTGCCAGCCGGAACGCCCATGGATTTTATCAGTTCGATGCAGGCGATGGCCGCAGCGCCTGCGCCATTGCAGACGAGCTTGAAATTCTTGATGTCGCGCTTGGTGATATGGAGCGCATTGATCAGCGCCGCCGTGGCAATGATCGCCGTTCCGTGCTGGTCATCATGGAATACAGGAATATCCATGATCTCGCGGAGGCGCTGCTCGATCATGAAGCATTCAGGGGCTTTTATGTCTTCGAGATTTATGCCGCCAAAAGAGGGGCCGAGATAGCGCACCGCGCCGATGAATTCATCGACATCCTTGGTGTCAATCTCGAGATCAATGGAATCGACATCAGCAAAGCGCTTGAAGAGAACGGCCTTGCCTTCCATGACCGGTTTCGAGGCGAGTGCGCCCAGATCGCCAAGGCCCAGAATGGCGGTGCCATTGGTGATAACGGCAACGAGATTGCCCTTGGCCGTATAGTCATAGGCGGCATCGGGGTTTTCAGCGATGGCGCGGACCGGCACGGCGACACCCGGACTATAGGCCAGCGACAAATCACGCTGGGTGGCCATGGGCTTTGTCGGATTGATCTCAATCTTGCCGGGCTTTCCCATGCTGTGAAATTCAAGGGCTTCTTCATCGGTAATGGACGGCTTCCGGCTGACTTTTTTATCGCTGCTCATTGAAACTCATTTCGTGCATACCCTGCTGCGGGGCGCAGACTAGAGGGAGCGCAGGCAATCCTCAAGCCTCTAAATTCAGCAAATATAGGGGGTGACAGTCTTGCCCCGGTATCTGTTATAAAACCGCCATGAACGAGATGGCGACGATGACGGGAACATCCGGTTTGGCGGAGCGCCCCACGCCGATGATGGCCCAGTTCCTTGAAATCAAGGCAGCCCATCCCGGCTTCCTGCTGTTTTACCGCATGGGCGATTTTTATGAAATGTTCTTCGATGACGCGGAGACGGCATCGCGGGCCTTGGGGATTGCACTCACCAAGCGCGGCAAGCATCTGGGTGCGGACATTCCCATGTGCGGCGTGCCGGTCCATGCGGCGGAACAATATTTGCAAAAGCTGATACGGCTTGAACACCGGGTGGCGGTTTGCGAGCAGATGGAAGACCCGCAGGAGGCAAAACGGCGCGGCGGCAAATCCGTTGTCCGCAGGAGCGTCATAAGGCTTGTCACACCCGGCACCCTTACCGAAGATACGCTGCTTGAATCCCGAACCAGCAACTACGTCGCAGCTCTTGCCGTCACCCGTGGCACACAGGAGATGGCGCTTGCCTGGGCCGAGATTTCTTCCGGTGAATTTTCCGTCTTGCTCACGGACCACAAGCGGCTGGCGGCGGAACTGGCGCGGCTGGAACCGCGGGAGATTGTTTTCAGCGACAGCCTGTGGAGCGATAAAGCCATTGAGCGGATTTTGCAGGCAAGCGGCATTGCCTTGAGCCCGCAGCCCGCTTCGCGCTTTGACAGCACGGCGGCGGATAAGCGCCTCAGGGAGCATTTCGGCGTGCTGGCTTTTGACGGCTTCGGGGCCTTCTCGCGGGCGGAGATCGCAAGCCTCGGAGGCCTTCTTGATTATATTCTGCTGACGCAAGTCGGGAAAATTCCCCATCTGCGCATTCCCCGCAATGAAGAGGGACAAGCGGGACTGCAAATCGATGCGGCAACGCGGGCGAACCTGGAACTCGCTCGCAAGCTCTCGGGCGAAAAGGAAGGAAGCCTTCTTTCCGTCATCGACTTCACGGTCACGGCGGCGGGCGCACGATTGCTCGCAAACCGGCTTGGACAACCCCTCAGTCAAGTCGCTGCGATTGAGGCGCGCCTTGATGAGGTCAGTCACTTTGAAGCCATGCCTGAGCTCAAGGATAATTTGCGGCGCCGGCTCGAATCGATGCCGGACCTGGAGCGTGCCCTGGGCCGCCTGACGCTTGGCCGCGGCGGCCCGCGCGATCTCGCGGCGATCCGTGATGGCTTGAAATGCGCGGAAGCCATTGGCGATCTGCTGCATATCAACAATCCGCTCAACCAGCTTCCGGCCAATCTTGCGGCGGTGAGAAGCATCATTAAAAATCTACCACATCATCTGGTGCAGCGCCTGGAGGAAGGGCTATCGGACACCCTGCCCATGCTGGCGCGCGATGGCGATTTCGTCAGAAGGGGCTACAGCCCGGACCTCGACAGTGCCTGCACCTTGCGGGATGACACGCGGCAGGTCATTGCCAACCTGCAGGCCCGTTACGCCGAGACCGCCGGCATCAAGAACCTGAAAATCCGCCACAACAACATGATCGGCTATTTCATCGAAGTGGCCACGCCGAATGCGGCAGCACTGGGCGATGGAAAGTTCGGGGGCCAGTTCATCCACCGCCAGACCATCGCCAACACCACCCAGTTTACCACCCTTGAGCTTTCGCAGCTCGAACAGCGCATTGCCTCGGCGGCTGAACGGGCGCTTGCCATTGAGCTTGAAGCGTTTAACGGCTTTGTCGAAAACGTCGGGGCCGAGCGGGAAAATATTTCGAATATCGCCGCGGCCCTTGCCGCGCTTGATGTGGCCTCATCCTTGTGTGAGCTGGCCCAGAGCAGCCGCTATGTGCGCCCCATTGTCGATCACTCACGCAGCTTCAAAATCGATGGCGGCCGGCACCCGGTGGTGGAGCGGGTTCTGCAGAAGCGCGGCGAAAGTGCTTTCATCGCCAATGACTGCGACCTCTCGGCGCAGAACCACCGGCTGTGGCTGCTGACCGGGCCCAATATGGCCGGCAAATCCACGTTTCTGAGACAAAATGCGCTCATTGCGATTCTGGCGCAGATGGGCTCCTATGTGCCTGCCAGAAGCGCCCATATTGGCGTTGTTGACCGCCTTTTCAGCCGTGTAGGTGCTGCCGATGACCTGGCGCGGGGACGCTCGACATTCATGGTTGAAATGGTGGAAACGGCGGCAATCCTCAATCAGGCAACGGAGCACTCTCTGGTAATCCTGGACGAAATCGGCCGCGGAACCTCTACCTTTGACGGGTTGTCGATTGCCTGGGCCACGGTGGAGCATCTGCATGAGAGCAACCGCTGCCGGGCCCTGTTTGCCACGCATTACCATGAACTCACGACCCTTGCGGCACGGCTTGATGGCCTTCATAACGCGACCGTCAAGGTGCGGGAATGGAAGGGCGATGTGATATTTCTCCATGAGGTCACGAGCGGGGTGGCTGACCGTTCCTATGGCATTCAGGTTGCAAAGCTGGCGGGATTGCCGCACGCCGTCACCGAACGGGCCGCAACCATCCTGTCGCAACTGGAAAAAAGCGAACAGGCCTTCAAGCGCAAGACGCTTGTCGATGACTTGCCGCTGTTTTCCGCCCTGCAACCTTCACCCAACGGGTCTCCTCAACCGAAGACAGACGAAATCCGCGAAATGCTGGCGTCCGCCAAGCCGGACGAGTTGAGCCCGCGCGATGCATTGGCATTCCTCTATGCCCTGAAGGCGAAAGCAGCCGAAGCGCAATGAAATCGAATGCCATTCATCATCCGGAGCGGCTGATTGACGCCGCGGCGCTGCGTGACACGCTGAACGGATTCGTTGCCGCGCCGCCCTTCGATATCGTAAAAATCCGCCCGGCGATTGTTGAGGTCCTCAAGGCAGTCATGAAATCGGCACGGACGGAAGCGGAAAACCGGCTGTGTAAAGACGGCAAAGGCACGCAGTGTGCAAAGAACCTCGCCTATGTCCAGGATGAAATCATCCGCACGCTCTATGAATTTTCCAGGGAGAGAATTTATCCCCGGGCAAACGCCAGCGAGTTGCAGGAAGTGGCCATCATCGCCACGGGCGGTTATGGGCGCGGCACCCTGGCACCCGGCTCCGATATCGACCTCCTGTTCCTGCTGCCCGGAAAACAGGATGAAACCAGCGGGCGGCTGATTGAGTTCATTCTCTATACGCTTTGGGACATGCGCCTGAAGGTTGGCCACGCGACACGCAGCACGGAGGAATGCATCCGGCTGGCCAAGACCGACAACACCATCCTCACCTCCATTCTCGAGGCGCGGTTCATCTGCGGGAATGAACGCCTCAGCAAGAGCATGCAGTTTCATTTCCGCCGCGACATTGTGCAGGCAGGCGCCCGAAAATTCGTGGCCGACAAGCTTGCCGAACGCGATGGGCGGCTGGCCAAGAGCGGCGAAAGCCGTTACCTGGTTGAACCTGATTTGAAGGACGGCAAGGGGGGCCTCCGCGATCTCCATACGCTGTTCTGGATCGCGAAATTCCTATACGACACCAACTCCCCCGAAGAGCTTGCTGACAAGGGGGCGTTCACCCATGAGGAGCTGGCGCGGTTCCAGAAATGCGAGGACTTTCTCTGGGCGGTGCGCTGCCATTTGCACTTCATTTCGGGCCGCGGCGAGGACCGCTTGAGTTTTGACCGCCAGTCAGAGCTTGCGAGCCGGCTTGGCTATCAGTCCCATGCGGGCCTGAAAAATGTCGAGCGCTTCATGAAGCACTACTTCCTGATCGCCAAGGAAGTGGGAGACCTCACGCGCATTTTCTGCGCCAGCCTGGAAGCAAAACAGGTCAAGGACATTCCGGTCTTGAGCCGCGTCATGGGGCGGTTCAGGCCGAAACCGGTGGTCAAGATTCCACAAAACAAGAATTTCCAGATTGAAAGCGGGCGTCTCACTCTCGTGAAACCAACGGTGTTCCGCGATGATCCGGTGAACCTCCTGCGCCTGTTTTCAGTGGCCAGCACCTACAGCGCGGAAATTCACCCCGATGCCCTCAAGACAGTGCGGAAATCGCTTTCCCTGATCGACAGGGAGCTTTGCAACAACCCGGAAGCCAATGCCCTGTTTCTCGACATGCTGATCAACAGCGATTCTTCGGAAACGCTGCTGCGCATGATGAACGAGGCGGGAGTCCTCGGCCGCTTCATTCCGGAATTCGGCAAGGTCGTGGCGATGACGCAATTCAACATGTATCATCATTTTACGGTGGATGAGCATCTCATCCGCGCGGTCGGCATTCTGGCGGCGCTTGAGAAGGGGCGCTTGTCGGAGGACCATCCGCTTTCGGCGGTCCTGTTTCCAACGCTGAAGAGCCGCCGCTCCCTCTATGTGGCAACCCTTCTGCACGATATTGCCAAGGGCCGCACGGAAGACCACTCCATCGCCGGTGAGCGCATTGCGCGCGCCCTTGGCCCGCGCCTTGGCCTCACGCCGGAGGAGACCGAAACCACGGCCTGGCTTGTCCGCCATCATCTCCTGATGAGCGAGACGGCCCAGATGCGCGATCTCAATGACTTCAAGACAATTCTGGATTTTACCGCGGTTGTGCAAAGCCCGGAAAGGCTGAAGCTCCTGCTGATCCTGACGGTCGTTGACATCCGCGCCGTCGGGCCCGGCGTCTGGAACGGCTGGAAAGGCCAGTTGCTGCGCACGCTTTATGCGGAGGCCGAGCCGGTGCTTACCGGAGGCCATACGGGAAGTTCGCGCCAGGAAAGGATCAAGGAAGCGCAGGCAGCTTTTCTGGCGCATTTTCCGCAGTGGCCGGAAAGCCAGATCAAGGCTGCCACGTCGCGCCACTATGATGCCTATTGGCTGAATGTCGGGCTTGAGAAGCAGATTACCCACCAGGCACTTATCGACCGATCATCGCCCCGGGACATCGTGACAGAGGTTCACACGGATGCCTTCACGGCCATAACCGAGCTCACCATCTACGCGCCTGACCATCCGCGCCTGCTGGCGCTCATCACGGGTGCCTGTGCGGCGGCGAATGCCAACATCATGGGAGCCCAGATTTTCACGACCACGGACGGGATGGCGCTTGATACCATTCTCATCCAGCGGGAATTTTCCACGGAAGATGATGAGCGGCGCAGGGCCGAACGGGTCACGGAAATCATCCGCATGGCCTTGCAGGGAAAGCTGCGGCTGCGGGATGCGGTTGCCGGCGCAACCCAGCACCGGTCACGCCTCAAGGCCTTCTCGGTGGCGCCCCGCGTCATCATCGACAACCAGTCGTCAAACCGTTTTACGGTGATCGAGATCAACGGGCTTGACCGGATCGGGTTGCTTTACAATCTTACCGAGGCGCTATTTCACCTCAGTTTGAACATCGCCTCGGCCCATATCACCACCTTTGGCGAAAAGGCCATTGACGTTTTCTATGTAACGGACCTCACCGGTGACAAGATCCTCAATCCGGCGCGGCATGCGCAAATTGAGCGGGAACTCATGAAGGTGCTGGCTCCCGTGCCGGAAAGGCTTGCAAACTCCGCATGAATCAGTGGAAGGAGATGCCTGAACTTGGGTCCTGAAACATGTCGCTCCTGAAATCGGCAGCAACCGTAGGCGGGCTTACCCTGGTAAGCCGGGTGCTCGGGTTTCTGCGCGACCAGCTTATCGCCTTCACCCTGGGAACGGGGCCGGTGGCCGAGGCTTTTTTCGTGGCCCAGAGATTCCCCAACCTGTTTCGCGCCCTGTTTGCCGAGGGAGCTTTCAATTCCGCATTCGTGCCGCAGTTTGCGAGGCGCATCGAAGGCGAGGGGCAAAGCGCCGCCCTTAAATTTGCGACGGAAATTTTCTCCGCCCTGCTGGCCTGGCTCTTGCTGTTCACCGCCCTTTCGATGATTGCCATGCCGTGGCTCATCTACGTGATTGCACCGGGATTTTCGGAAGAAGCGCAGAAGCTTCAACTGACCATCGACCTCACGCGGATATGCTTTCCCTATCTGCTCTTCATGTCGCTTACGGCCCTGCAATCAGGCGTCCTCAACAGCCTCAACCGGTTTACGGCCGCGGCTGCGGCACCCATTCTCCTCAACATTGTGATGATCGGCTCGAACATTCTTGCCTGGGCCCTGGGCACCGGCAACAGCGCGGCGACGGGCTATATCTTTGCATGGGGTGTTTCGCTGGCGGGCGTTGCGCAATTCCTGCTTCTGGCAATTGCCTGCAAGCGCGCCGGGATGCCTCTTCTTCCCAAATGGCCGACATTTTCACCTGACGTCAAAAAGGTGCTTGCCCTTTCCGTTCCCGGGATCATCTCCGGCGGAATCATGCAGATCAATCTGCTCATCGCCACCGTCATTGCCACGAGCCTCGACCGGGCGGTGGCCTACCTCTACTACGCGGACCGTCTCTATCAGCTCCCGCTTGGTGTCATCGGTGTTGCCATTGGCGTTGTGCTGTTGCCCGATCTCTCAAGGAAACTTCGGGCTGGCGACAACCAGGCAGCCATGAACAGCCAGAACCGGGCCCTTGAGCTTTCGCTGTTTCTCACCATTCCAGCGGCGATTGCCCTGATGGCGATTCCGGTTCCTATCCTGCATACGGTGTTCGAGCATGGGGCTTTCAGCGCTTCGGACACACTTGCCGTGGCGCCTGCGGTGCTGGCCTTTGCTTCGGGGCTTCCTGCCTTTGCCATGACCAAGGTTTTCCAGCCCGGCTTCTATGCCCGGGAGGACACCAAAACGCCCATGCGTTTTGCCATCATTTCGGTGGTGATCAACATCGCGGCCAGTCTTTTGCTGGCGCGCTGGTACGGCCATGTGGGCATTGCCATGGCAACCTCCCTTGCGGCCTGGGCCAATGCCATTTTGCTCGCCCTCTCCTTGACGCGGCGCGGGCACTACCAGATGGATGGCCGCTTGAAGGCAAGGCTGCCCCGCATCCTTGTTTCCGGCCTGGTGATGGGGCTGCTGCTGCTTTTCGGCCTCTGGTTTTTGGCGGAAAATTTCAGCGCATCGGCGAGCTTCATCAGCTCCCTCTGGGGACTGGTTGTTCTCGTCGTTGGCGGCATCGCCAGCTACTTTGCCCTGGCGCATTTTTCGGGGGCGATGACCTTGGCCGAAATGCGCTCCGCCTTAAAACGCTAACTCTTTTCAATCGCGGGAATTGCGGGCATAAGGCGGCCTGACCAGTCCACAGGATTTCCTTGATGACCACTTTCACCCCACGGGTTTTCTCCGGCATGCAGCCTACGGGCAATTTGCACCTCGGCAATTATCTCGGCGCCATGCTGAACTGGATCAAATTGCAGGAAACCCAGGAATGCATTTATTGCGTGGTGGACATGCATGCCATCACCCTGTGGCAGGAGCCGAAAGAGCTGCACAAGGCCATTCTTGAGGTGACGGCGGCCTATCTGGCCTGCGGGCTTGACCCGCAACGCTCGATCATTTTCAACCAGAGCCAGGTGCAGGAACATGCGGAACTGGCCTGGATTTTCAACTGCGTGGCGCGCATGGGCTGGCTCAACCGGATGACCCAGTTCAAGGAAAAGGCCGGCAAGGACAAGGAGCAGGCCTCGGTGGGGCTCTATGTTTATCCCAACCTGATGGCGGCGGACATCCTGGCCTACAAGGCAACCCATGTGCCGGTGGGCGAAGACCAGAAGCAGCATCTGGAGCTGGCGCGTGACATCGCGGGCAAATTCAATCTGGATTTTGGCGATGCCATCAGTGCCGCCGGCTACAATGGCGATTTCTTTCCGCAA
>JBBQNU010000032.1:0-23189 GCA_038330285.1 Hyphomicrobiales bacterium
GGCCTGAAAATCACCGGAACCCTGAATGCCAGGGTTGATCAGGTTTCCGTCATCAGCCTGGAAACGTTCACCTCTGATCTTGAGTTCGCTGTCGAGCGCTATTTCCTGTCACCCCGCGCCGGACAGCCCTCGGCGGAGGAAGATGTTGACATCATTGAAAACGGCAGCGTTGATTTGGGGGAAATACTGGCTGAAACCACGGCCCTCGAGCTTGATCCGCATCCCCGGCAGGAGGGCGAGTTTTTTAGCGACATCGAAGAGCATCCGGACAGCGCCAAAGTCTCGCCTTTCACCAGCCTATCAAAATTAAAACCAGATTGAAAAAAAGCGCCAATTTCGACTGAAAAAATAAGGGGTTGTTTCCCAAGGGATTGGCTTTATTTTCGCGACTCATGGGAGTTTCCGCTACATTTGCCGGATACTTCGGCATGACACGTGATATTGCGGGATAATGACAAGCGAACTGACAATAGCACTGGATGTAATGGGCGGCGATTTGGGCGCCAGCATCGTGATTCCCGGCGCCGAACTCGCGGCCATCCGGCACCCGACCTACAGGTTCCTGTTGTTCGGGGATCAGGCCGTCATTACGCCCCTGCTGGAGCAGCATCCCAAGTTGAAAGGCAAGGCCGAGATCCGCCACACCGAAGTGGCGGTGGGCATGACCGAGAAGCCAAGCCAGGCCCTGCGCCGTGGCCGCGGCAAAAGCAGCATGTGGCAGGCGATTGAGGCCGTGCAGACTGGCGAGGCCGCAGCCGCCGTTTCCGCCGGCAACACAGGCGCACTCATGGCCATGTCGCGTTTTGTGCTGAAAACCCTGCCGGGCATCTCAAGGCCAGCCATTGCCGCTATCTGGCCCACCCTGAGGGGTGAAAGCATCGTTCTCGACGTCGGCGCCACGATCGGCGCAGACGCGTCCCAGTTGGTTGAGTTTGCCATCATGGGCGAAGCCATGGCGCGTTGTCTTTTTGGCCTTACGCGCCCCACCGTTGGCCTGCTGAACATCGGCGTGGAAGAGGTCAAAGGACTGGAACAGGTGAAAGACGCCGCAAGGCTGCTGCGCGAAATGAACCTGCCCATGGAATATGTGGGCTTTGTCGAAGGCGACGATATTGGCAAAGGCACTGTTGATGTTGTTGTCACCGAAGGCTTCACCGGCAACATTGCCCTGAAAGCGGCAGAAGGCACCGCCAAACAGGTGGCAACCTACCTCAAGCTGGTTTTAAATCGCACCTGGATGTCCAGGCTCGGGGCGCTTTTGGCCCGGGGCGCTTTCAATGCCCTGCGTGACCGCATGGACCCCAGGAAGCACAATGGCGGCGTATTTGCCGGCCTCAACGGCGTTGTGGTTAAAAGCCACGGCGGCACCGATGAACTGGGTTTTGCTACCGCCATTGACGTGGCAATTGAAATGGTGCGCAATGGCCTGGTCAAGAAGATCGCTGAAGACGTTGCCGCAATGAACGCCATAGTAATGGTGCCGGCAGCACAGGTGGCGGAGTGAGTGGTGTTATGTTGAGATCGGTTATTGAAGGCGTAGGCTCCGCGTTGCCCAGGCGGATCATGACCAATGCCGATATCAGCAAGATTGTTGACACCACCGACGAATGGATTGCTGAACGTACCGGCATAAGGGCGCGCCATATCGCGGCTGAAGATGAAACCACGCGCACCCTTGCGGTGCAGGCGGCGCGCAACGCCCTTGAGCATGCCGGACTCACACCCGCTGATGTTGATCTCATCATCGTGGCAACGTCGACCCCTGATAAAACCTTTCCGGCAACCGCGACTCAGGTGCAGGCCGATCTTGGCATTACGCGGGGCGCTGCCTTCGACGTGCAGGCCGTGTGCTCGGGCTTTGTCTATGGCCTGACGATTGCGGATAACTTTATAAGGGGTGGCCAGTCCCAATGCGCTCTCGTCATTGGCTCTGAAACCTTTTCGCGCATCCTTGATTGGAATGACCGCTCCACCTGTGTGCTCTTTGGCGATGGCGCCGGAGCCGTGGTCGTGCGTGCCGGGAAGGGCGGCGGCACCAATGCGGACCGTGGCATTCTCGGCTGCCACATCCATTCCGATGGCCGTCACTGTGACAAGCTCTGTGTGGATGGCGGTCCGTCGACCACAAAAACCGTGGGCCACCTGCGCATGGAGGGCCGCGAGGTTTTCAAGCACGCGGTGATCAATATTGCCGCTGTCATGGATGAGGCCATAAACAAGGCAGGCTTGCAGCCCATGGATATAGATTGGTTTGTTCCGCACCAGGCGAATCGCCGCATTTTGGAAGGCACCGCTAAAAAGCTGGGCGTTCCAGAAGACCGGATCGTCATAACCCTCGACCGTCACGGCAATACATCGGCCGCTTCAATTCCGCTGGCTTTTGATGCCGCGGTAAAGGATGGCCGCATCAAGCGCGGGCAGCTCATACTCATGGAAGCGATGGGCGGGGGCTTTACTTGGGGGGCGGTTCTAGCCCGCTTTTAGAATGAGTCGTAAGCCTTTGAGTTTTCATAATTTTCTATTGACCCAACCGTTTGGCCGACATAACTTACGGGGGTTCTTGCAAGGGGAAAAAACATGGCAAGCAAGACTTTGACACGTGCGGATTTAAGTGAAGCAGTGCACCGGGATATTGGTTTGTCGCGCACCGAATCGGCCGAGATGGTGAAGTCTGTCCTGGATCTGGTTTCAACGGCCCTGGTCGAGGGAACGTCGGTGAAACTTTCTTCCTTTGGCACGTTCATGGTGCGCAGCAAGAAGGGCCGCATCGGGCGCAATCCCAAAACCGGTGAAGAAGTGCCCATTACGCCGCGGCGCGTGATGGTGTTCCGTCCAAGCCAGGTGATGAAAAATGTCATAAATGGTCTTGAGCCCGGCAGTGATGATTGAGTATCTCTTTACGGCGAATCGGAGATAGTCCTTGGAAAAATCACCTGAAGCATTCCGCACCATAAGCGAAGCGGCAGAGGAGCTTGATGTTCCCCAGCATGTTCTGCGGTTCTGGGAAACCCGGTTTGCCCAGATAAAGCCCATGAAGCGCGCCGGTGGCAGGCGCTATTACCGTCCCGCCGACCTCGACCTGCTGAAGGGCATTCGCAGCCTTCTCTACAGCGAGGGCTATACCATCCGCGGGCTGCAACGCATCCTCAAAGAAGAAGGTGTTGCTTATGTTTCCGGCGTTGGCCGCGGTGAAATTGTTGCCCGTAAACGCGACATGGAACTGGACGGTGTCCCAAGGCCGGGTCAGACCCAGATTGCCCCCCGTTTTCGCGGCTCGGCGCCGCTTCCCGGAAGGGCCCCCATGGCCCGTTCTGGCGCAAGCGTGGGCGAGGCCCCGACGTATGTGCACAAGCTCTCCGACATGCAGGCCGATGCCTTGAAGGCCGCACTGCGGGACCTGGGCGATGCCCGGAAACTGCTGGATCCCACCTCGCGGATTTGAGCCGTTCTTCGCAATACAAAATAAAGGCCGCCAGTTTATTGCTATTCCTTTCAGGTCCGGAAAAGGCACACTAGGCAATGTCTCTTTGGCGAACAATTTTGCTAGCGGTAAATCTCGTTGGTGTGAGGTTTGGCGGCGCCGCCATTGGCCTGGCAAGCCAGATTCTGCTGGCCCGGCTCCTCTCCCAGCATGATGTGGGCGTTGTATTTCTGGGCATGAGTGCCGCCGCCTTCATCAGTTTGCTGATAACCGGCGGCTACCCGATCCTGGCGATAACCTGTTTGCCCCGCTACTACGCGCTGGGGCGGAAAAACCTGGTCTACGCCTTCCATGCCGCATTCTTGCGCGACAGCTTGTGGATTTCACTCGCGTCATTCGCGCTTGCTGCCGTGGCCTACTTCTGGCTGCCGCTTAACGATGGCCTGAAAGCCGCGTTGCTGTTCGGCTGTCTTTCAGCTCCGGCTGCGGCTCTCATTCGCATGAACGGGTCGATTGCCAATTCGGTCAGGCGCTATGCGTTGTCTTATGTTCCGGATTTTCTCTACCGTCCGGGGCTCCTGCTGGCTTACCTGGTCTCCGCCTGGGCCATGGGGGTTCACTTGAGCATTGCCCACGTGCTGTGGGCCTTCGTGATCGTGAACACGATTGTTGCCCTGGCCCAATCCTGGCTCATTGGGGAGGATGGCGCAAGGTCAGGCCTCAAATGGTCGGGCCGCCACAACTTGGCGCCGGTTCTGCGCAGCCGGGCCGCCGCACTTGTCATTGTTGGCATAGTGACAGCCTCCTTTGCCGACGTTGTTACCCTCATCGCCGGCTTTTTCTTGAACAC
This sequence comes from Hyphomicrobiales bacterium, assembly GCA_038330285.1. Taxonomy (GTDB): domain Bacteria; phylum Pseudomonadota; class Alphaproteobacteria; order Rhizobiales; family Aestuariivirgaceae; genus Aestuariivirga. The sequence goes on from JBBQNU010000032.1 coordinate 4,272, forward strand.
GGCGGATGTGGCTCTTGTCGGCGTCACAATCAGGCTGGCGGCATTGGCCGGTTTCATCACCCAGGCAACCCAGCAATTCATCCTGCCTGATTTGACCGCCGCCATGACGCGCGGAACATCACAGCAAGTCCACGCTCTTCTTCTGCGCATCAACATCATTGCCCTCGCTGCCATTTTGGCCTGCGTTGCCGGCGCAATGCTGCTGGGTCCATGGGCCCTGCGCATATTTGGTTCCGGCTACGAAGCGGGCCATTGGCCCCTCGTGTTGTTCATGATCAGCCAAACGTTCCGCGCCGCAAGCGGGATGAACCAGCATCTGCTGTCCCTTGCCGGTTACCAGATCAAGACGGCGGGGTCCTGTGTGGTTGCGATGGCGGTACTGGTCGGTGGAACCGCTTTATTTGCGCCCAGCCATGGTGTCATGGGGCTAGCCTACGCCGTGCTTATAGCCGACGCCGTGTGGGCCGGGCTTCTGGCCCTCCAGACCCAGCGCCTGACCGGCAGGCGCGGTGATATAATTGGCGTATTGCTCGATAAAAAATCGTGAAAGCCTGAGCCATAATCAGCACTTTCGCTTTCCAGAGCGGGATGCTAACTACCCCCTTAGTCGGAGCGTAGCGCAGCCTGGTAGCGCACCAGTCTGGGGGACTGGGGGTCGCAGGTTCAAATCCTGTCGCTCCGACCAGCCTACCCGTTGGTACAAAATTCAGTCGATCCCCGCTACTTTTTCAGGCCGCTCAACCACTCTCTTCCGATCCGGCAGACGACCGAATAGGCGGGATTAAAGACATTGGCGATGTCGTAGCGTACCGCCTGTCCCATTACATGGCTCGCCGTCACGTCATCAAGTCCATAATCCTCCATGAGCCAATCCAGCATTTCTGTGGTCGCGTGCTGCAAAGCCTGGTCGAGTGGTCGTGCGTTGCCGATCGTGAATATTTCGCCGGTGGTTGAGCCGCGTGGCCAGCCGATCTTTTTCTTTTTTACAACCTGCGCCGTGAACTGGACTTCGGCAGCAGTCTCAATCCCCGTGCCGACGATTTCGCCGTCGCCCTGGGCCGCATGAACATCGCCGAGAAAAAACAGCCCACCAGGTGCGGATACCGGGAGCATGATGCTTACACCGGCGCCGAAGCCGCGATAATCCATGTTGCCGCCGTAGGGGCCGCTTGTCGCCGTTGAAATCGCCTGATCCATCGCCGGGGCCACGCCGAAGCAGCCAATCATGGGTTTGACCGCCACGGACCAGTCACGCAGGGCAGCCGGAGGATGCGTGAGGCGGGCACGCTGGGTGGCGAGGTCGATAATCCAGTCCGTCACTACGCGCGTTGGAAAGCGCGCGACTGCACTTGGGTTCACCACGTTTGGAGCCAGAACCTGGAAGGTCCAGCCGGTGGGGCGGATCATGATGATCCGGTCAAGGCGAACGTGCAATGCATCGCCAGGTTCGGCCCCTGTCACATAGAATGGCCCGGTCATGGGATTGGGACTATCGGCGCGTTTTTCGCCGTGGCGGTCAAACCCATGGGCATCGAGCGTCTCGGTCACGACCGTGTCGCCATCGCCCATTTTCAGTACAGGCTCATGGCTTCCGATGGTGGTGTAAAAGCGGGTTGGCATGAAGTTATGGAGCGTCATGACTCGCAACTTCCGGGCAAACGGGACGCGTGTCAATTGCTGTTGACCGAACTGTCGGGGGAAGAGACCGAAACAATGCGATGCTCAGGAAGCGCGGGAGATTGCTTCCTGGCCGACATATCGATACTGCATTGAGGCTGCAAACAGCCCCCACATCATACCCAGCATCCAGTAGAAATGGCGCCAGTGATCCGTGTCAATCTGCACGCCCTGGAAGATGGTGGCGAGGAGGGGGCAGAACACCACGATGGCCCAATTCTGCCACGGCGTCCGCATGAGGACCGTCTTGAAGCCAATTATGATCGTGCTGGTCATCAGCAGGAAATACGAAATGCCGCCAAGCCAGCCATAAGAGGCGAAGGCGTTGATGTAGACGTTATGCGGATCCTGCCCGAAGATTTTATGAAAATAGAGGGGGCCGAAGCCGAACGGCTGCTCAAGCAAAAGGTGAATGCTGTTAAGCTGGTTGCCGAAGCGCCCCTTTTCGCCGGAGTCATAGTCTTTGACCAGAGTGAAGCGATCCAGAAACAGATCGCGCACACCTTCGACCGAAAGCAGCATGGCAAGCAGGACCCCAAGTCCGAGAACTCCGAAAATCGTTATCAGGATAATCCGGCTTCGGGTCCGGGCAACAGGTGTGAGGATGAACGTCAGGGCCACCATTATGGCCGTGGAAACCAGGAAGCTGATCCATGCCCCGCGGGAAAACGCCAAAAACAAAGCGGCGAGAATAGTGAACAGGCCGATCATCGAAATGAATATGTGACGGTGGGTTCCCAGCAAAAATCCCTGCACCAGCATAACGCCAGGAAGCAGCAAGTAGGTTGCAAACACATTGGGGTCCTTGAATGTGCCGACCGCCCGCCAATACAGGGAGAATGCCGAACCAAGCCCTGCCACATTGAAATATCCCAGGACGCCGAGGAATGAGGCGATCACCGCGGCAATGATGAGTGCATTCCTGATAATGGCCATGCGCCGGAGAGGATCGTGAGCCACATAGAAGGCGAAGAATATCGCCGAGAACGCCATATAGAACGACGTGATGACAAACATCCTGGATTTCTGATCGTCGGCAACTTGCAGAAAGCTGAAGAAGCCGCCCAGGTTGTAGAGGAGCAGAAACAGGATCAGCGGCACAAGGACAGCACTGAGTATCAGGCCGGAACCCAGGAAGCAGGCCAGCACCACAAGAAACAATAGATCGGATGGGGCAGGCTCAACCGCGACGTAAAAACTGGAGGCAAACATTAGCCAAACGAGAATGGCCCTCGCCTGCGCAAGCGTGACGCCCATGAAGCGCACGTCAATCGGCGGAAAGGCCATTTCAGCGGCGGAGGTCAAGGCCTATTCTCCATGCGCGTGAGCAGGCGCTGATAAAAGGCGGTCACATTCCGCCCCATAACCTTCGCATCAAAGGAAGTTCTGGCGGTCTCGGACAACGCCTTTGCGTCGTCTGCGATGGCGGCCGGAGTTGCCAGGGCCATTTCAATCTGCCGCGCCATGGCCTCGGGATTGTCAGGCGGGCACAGGTTTTTTGCGGGCAGGATTTCAGGGATTCCGCCCACGTCGCTGGCAATCATCGGAACCCGTCCCGCCGCCGCCTCAAGCACCACATAGGGGAAGGACTCGGCCCGGGATGGCAGAACCAGCAATCGCCCGCGCCTCAGGGCTTGCGCTGTTGGCAGCCTGCCGGGAAATTCCACAAGCGCCCCAAGGCCCAATGTTTCAGCAAGCGCTTTGAATTCCGCGCTGTCGGGGCCGGCACCCACAAGGCAAGCCGTCAGCGCCCGTTTGCGCGCGACAATGGCAAGCGCCTTCAACAAAACATCGACGCCCTTGAGATGGCGCATGTCGCCAATGTAAAGCACATCGGCTGCATTTTCGCCGGGTTTGACGGCGCTGAATTCTTCCGGCCACAGTCCATTGTGGACCACAATGTTTGCTTTGCCGCCAAGACCAATCTTCTTCGCAAAGCTCTGCCGCTCGAACTCGCAGACGAAGATCATCCCGGTGCCGATGCGTGCCAGGGCCCACTCGGACGCGAGAAAGACAAAGCCTGGAAACGCCAGCCAGTTGTAATGCAGGCTGCCGCCATGCGGCGTGTAAACTGATGGGATGGGGAGCAACCGCGCCGCCAGTCGGCCGTAAAGCCCACCCTTGGCGCCATGGCCATGAATGATATCAACACCAAGCTTCTGGGCGTGTTTCCGTGTGCCCGTGATGGCCGAAAGATCGCCTAAGCCGGGCAAGCGGGAAATCCCCATGCGCTCGATCCCAAGCGAACATTGGGGCGCCACGCTAGCAAGCAAATCGGAAGCTACTTGCCCGCCCGTCGTCGAGTCGCAGAGGATGCCGACTTCGTGGCCAAGCTCAGATTGCCCGCGCGCCAGATCGCGCACATGGCGGAACAATCCACCCACTGGAGTTCTGAACACGTGCAGGATTTTCATGGCCGTGCCGCTCCGGTCAGAACCAGCGCTCACGCACATAGATGATGTCACCGGGATAGATTTGCGTGGTCACCGGAACACGGTGCGTTTCCGTGCCGGCCACGTTCTTGCGGGTGATCAGCACGGTGCCCTGATCGGCCCTGGCGCTATAGCCACCGGCTATTGCAATGGCATTCTGCACCGTAATGCCGCTCTGATAGGCAAAGCTGCCGGAGGTGGTGACCTCGCCCAAAATGAAGAAGGGACGCAGCGCCGTGGCCTGAACTGAAACCTTGGGATCGCGCAGATAGCCGTTGCGCAGCCGTGCGGTGATCAGTCTTTCCACTTGCGGCGTCGTCATCCCGGCGATGTGAACCGTTTGTATGTAGGGGAGCGAAATATTGCCGGAACCATCAAGCAGATATTCTGCCGTGAGATCGCTTTCGCCCGCCACGCGAATGGTCAGCCGATCACTGGCGCCCACCTTGTAGCCTGATTGATATTCATAGGCCGCCGCGGTCCCCTGGGCGCCGAAGGGAGCAACGACGCCTGCCGAACCATGGGAGGGAAGCTGGGAAATGCTGGAAACAGCCGTTGGGCCCTCGGCGATGCTGCCATCCGCCATCAGTCCGGTTCCGCCGGCCGGCGAGGCAATGCCCGCCCGGTCCCAAGACTGGGAACAGCCAGAGAGCGCGAATGTTGCCAACATGAGAATACAAATACGCTTACGCACGGGTTTCCGTCCAAATAGCCAAACGCGGGCCTTAAGGTTGCACGCCGCGGAACCATAGGGTGATTATGGTTAGCAATGACTTAAAAGCGCGCCGTGCGCCGTTAAGGATTTGGTTACCATAAGTGCCCAAAACAGCCTGATTAAGCAGCCCCGCTGGAGTCCCTGGCACCGCCATGAACCAACTCGCACCAACCATAAATCTGCTCGACGTTATGCGCGGCATGGGCCGGCGCAAGCTGGCCATTTTCTTTTTTACCCTTTTGGCGTTCTGCGCCGGCCTCGCGATCGTGAAGGTCCTGAAACCGACCTATTCAACCGAATCACAAATCCTCATTGAAAATCTGGCATCGCCTTTTGATCGGACGCAGTCGCCAGATCAACAGCAACCTGATCCCGTCGACGACAGGGTGATAAAGAGCCAGATATCGGTGCTCAAGTCGCAGGATGTGGCACTCCGTGTCATCACGTCTCTGAATTTGCAGGCCCGCCCCGAATTTGATTCCCTGAAGTCAAAGGGGCTGGGCAAAATCAAGCAGCTCCTCCTGGCCTTTGGCTTTGGCGGGGACCCGCGCCTGCAGACTCCAGAGCAGCGCGCCTTGGACCGCTTGACGGACGGGCTCACGGTTTACCAAATTCCCGACTCGAATGTTGTCGCCGTAAAATATTCTTCCTCCGATCCCAGGACGGCGGCCGAAGTGGCCAACGCGCTCGTTAAAATCTACGTCGCCTCGACGACGGAAACCAATTCGCAACCAACAACCAGGGCGCGGGACTGGATCGCCGGGCAAATCGAGGATCTTCGAAAGAAAGTTGCAAGCTCCGATGCCCGCATTGAAGAATTCCGCTCCCAGGCCGGCCTTCTGCAAGGGGAGAACTCGACCCTTGGAACCCAGGAACTTTCCGAGCTCAATACGCAGATAACCCTTGCCGAGGGTGCGCGCACCGAGGCCGAGCAGCGCGCCAAATCAATAAAGAACATTCTCGCCACGAAGGGCACGGTTGTTGGCTCAACCGATGTTTTGAATTCCACCATTGTCCAGAGCCTGCGCGAGCAGCAGGTGGCTTCTGCCCGCCGCGTTGCGGAGCTGTCGGCAACCTATCTGCCGGGCCATCCGAAAATGATCGCCGCGCAGAATGATCTCCGGAACATCGACCGCCAGATTCGCAGTGAAGCCTTGAAACTCGTTGACAGTCTTGACCAGCAGGCAAAAATCGCTGAAGCGCGCGAACAGGCTTTGCGCGCCAGGCTGGAAGAAATGAAAGGCCGGGAATCCACGGCCAATCTCGCATCAGTAAAATTGAAGGCGCTTGAACGCGAGTCGGCGGCCGACAAGGCCCTGCTTGAATCGCTCCTCCTGCGCTATGCCGATGCCAGCGCCCGCCAGGATTTGTCCACCCAGCCCGGAATGGCGCGGATCATTCAGCAAGCGGCAGTTCCAACTTCTCCGTCATTTCCCAAAACCGGCCCGCTCGTCACGTTAATCACGCTGGCCGGGCTGGCCTTGTCCCTTGGTCTCTCATTCCTGGTGGAGATCATGGCGGCAGCAAACAGGCTGGGCGTACCGGTTGTGAGTGCGGCACCTCAGCCAAATGAGCGGCAGGAACCAGCGGCATTTGCTGCAAGCCCCGTGACTCCAATTCACGAAACGAAACCCCAACCCTCGCTTGTGGCCGGGAGCATTCCGGCCTTCGCGGCATTTCCTTCGGCGTTGTCGTTCCAGGGCAACCTCGAGTTCTTGAAAGATACCGACCGTCAGGATCGCAGTGGCCTGCAAACTGCGTCGCAGCAGGTCGCTGAATGGGCTCTCAAGCTTCAGAGAATGGCCGCACTTCGCCGCCTTGCCATAACAAGCATCGGAGGAGGGGCCGCGGACTCGTCGATGGCTACCGTTGCCATTGCCCGGGCCATTGCTGCGAAGGGCGCGCGCGTTGTCGTCATTGACTTGGCGCCCGAAGGTTCGAGCATTGATACGCTTTTCGGCTTGCCCCCCGGGCCGGGATTTGTCGACCTCCTGGCTGGAACAACTGACTTCACCAAAGTTATCGCAAGGGATCCGCTCTCCAATGCCCATCTGCTTCGCTTCGGCGTGGAGCGGAACGAGGGAACATTGTCGCTGATGGACCAGCGCACCGAATCGGTCTTGAGCGCCTTGGGGAATATCTACGATGTCGTCCTGATTCATGCCGGCGAGGCATCAAGCCGGACAACGATGCTGATTGTCAAATGTCAGGCCGCACTTCTTCTGGCGCCTGCGCTTCGCCAGGATGACGTGGCAAAAACCGCAAAGTCTCTCCTGGTATCCGGCTTGACCGACGTCCAGTTCATCAGGCTCGAGCCGGCGCACTCCGGGGAAGATCGCCTCGCGGCATCCGCGTAATCTTTCCGGTGGCAAATCCATAATAGTTAACGGCCTGCCTGTTAACCGGTTTGCCATGTTTTTCGCGTCGCGGCGCAAGCCGCAGGCCGTTTGGCAGGAATTGTGCTTTACCCCAATGGAGACCCATGAATTCCCATTGATGTGAATTGCAATGCTATGGCAACAACCGCAATACTGAAAACCAGCTTGGAATTGCTGTATTATTCTGGGGCATCCCAGGCCCTTCGGCCCATGTTTGGCGGTCTCGGTGCGATTTTCATGCTGCATCACGTCCGTCCTGGCGGCGGCCTGCAAATGGGCTTTGCCCCCAACGCCGGGCTTGAGGTGACGCCGGAATTCCTCGATGCCGTAATCAGTTTTGTGAAACTGCGCGGCTATGATCTTGTCTCCATCGCGGAAGCCGTGCGGCGCATCCGGGAAAACAACCCGGAAAAGAAGCCCTTTGTGGTTTTCACCCTTGATGATGCCTACCGCGACAATTTCGTGCATGCGCGCCCGGTTTTTAGAAAACACCATTGCCCTTTCACGATATTTGCAAGTCCGGCCATTCAGGACGGCACCTGCGAGCTCTGGTGGCGCGGCCTCGAAGCGGTGATTGCCGGAAACACCAAGGTGAGCGCCGTCATTGGGCAATCAAAGCTGCGCTTCGACACGATCAGCGATGTGCAGAAACGGGCGGCCTGGCTGCAGCTCTATTGGCCCGTGCGCCAGCTCCCGCAAAAGCAGCAGCGCCTCTGGATCAAGGAATTCTGCGAAACCAACCGGGTCGATCTCGCGGCCATCTGCCGCGCCGAGGCAATGAACTGGAACGAGCTGCGCGAAATCTCAAAAGATCCCCTGTGCACAATTGGCGCCCATACGGTCAACCACTATGCCGTGGCCCAGTTGAGCGAAGCCGACGCGTGTTTTGAGCTTGTTGAATCCAAGCGCCGGATTGCGAAAGAACTCAGTATGGAAACAAAATTCTTTGCCTATCCCTATGGCGATGCCAGTTCCGCCTCGCCGCGTGATTTCAGGCTCGCCGCGAATGCCGGCTACGAAGCCGCGGTCACGACACGGAAAGGCATGATCTTTTCTGGCCACCGCGATCATTTGACCGCCCTTCCGCGATTATCGCTTGCCGGTGAATTCCAGAAACTTCGTTATGTCGATGTTTTGCTGTCCGGCTCCGCCTTTGCCCTGTGGAATGGCTTCCGGCAACTGAACGTGGCCTAGGCTTCAGTATCCGGCCGCGACATCCAGCGGATGAGAATCATGGAAATCGGTATCCAGCCAATGCCCAAAAGGATAAAGGCAGGCAGCTCAACCGCCGCGCCATGACCCACCACATATTGCCCGCCAATCGCCATAGCAATAAGCGCATAGACCACTAAGAATGCGATTGTGGCCACGAGCCCCACGAACTTGCGCTGGCGAACTTTCATGGAATGGCACTAGCTTATTGCCAGTTCCGTCGCAATCTGGTTCTTTCTGAGAGATCAAACAGGAGTATTCATGCCTTCACTATCGCGCCGCAACTGGGTTCCGGAAGCTTCCGAAAATTTTGTCCAGAGCCTCGCCAAATTTGCCGCCTCGCAATCAGCGGAGAAAATCGCGGACGAGATTTCACGACTGACCGCGCTCAATCGCCGGATCTATGAGCGCGAATGCTTCAATCTCAATCCCGCCGGCAATGCCATGAACCCGCGCGCCGAAGCATTCCTCGCCGAAGGGCTGGGCTCGCGCCCCTCACTTGGCTATCCCGGCGATAAGTATGAAATGGGTTTGGAAGCCGTCGAACAGATTGAAGCCATTACGGCGGAACTTTGTGCTGAGATTTTCCAGGCGAAGCACGCAGAAATTCGCGTGGCCTCCGGCGCCATGGCAAATCTCTATGCTTTCATGGCAACCTGCAAGCCCGGCGACACGATCATTGTGCCACCCGCCAGCATCGGCGGCCATGTGACCCATCAAATGGCAGGCGCCGCCGGGCTCTACGGGCTGGACATTCATGAAGCTCCCGTTGATGCCGCCAATTTCACCGTCGATCTTGAAGGCCTCCGCAAACTCGCGCGCAGCCTGAAACCAAAACTCATCACGATTGGCGGAAGCCTCAACCTCTTTGCCCATCCCGTAAATGAGGTAAGGGCCATTGTCGATGAAGTCGGCGCCAAGGTGATGTTCGACGCGGCCCATCTCTGCGGCATGATTGCGGGCAGGGCCTGGGCCAACCCGCTTCTGGAGGGTGCCCATCTCATGACGATGAGCACTTACAAAAGCTTGGGCGGTCCCGCCGGCGGATTGATTGTCACCAATGACGCTGGCCTTGCCCAGCGCCTCGATGCAATTGCCTATCCCGGAATGACCGCGAATTTCGACGTGGCAAAGTCAGCAGCCCTGGCGCTTACCATGCTGGACTGGCGCGAACACGGGCAGGACTACGCGAAGGCCATGGTAAGGGTGGCAAAGGTCTTGGCCCAGGAATTGGACAAAAATGGCGTGCCCATGTTTGCTGGAGCAGGCGGGCTCACCGCCTCGCACCAGTTTGCCGTGAAGGCCGAAAAGTTTGGCGGCGGGCAAACCGCATCGAAAAAACTGCGTAAGGCGAATCTCCTGCTATCCGGCATAGGCCTGCCCATTCCCGCCGTTGCGGGCGACCTGAATGGCATACGCTTTGGAACACCGGAGATCGTAAGATGGGGTGTCGGCGAGCAGGATGCGCCGCAACTCGCGGAATTTGTTGCCAGGGCGCTGGCCTCCAATGATCCCGCCAGCATTGCTTCCGACGTCTCCCAATTCCGCGCCAAGTTCAACACCTTGCATTACATCATCCAAGCTTGAATCTGCGACGCCGCTTCGCTTGAACTTGGCCTTGCGGCCACGTATTGGGCGGTCATGGAACAAACTCTGTCCCCAGCCCAGACCGCGGCCCCAAAGGTGCGTCTCTGGCTTTATGCCATGGCCTTCCTGGTGTTCTGCATGGTCATCGTGGGTGGCGCCACCCGGCTGACGGACAGCGGCCTGTCGATTACCGAATGGCGGCCCCTGTTGGGCGCAATTCCTCCCTTGAACGAAGCTGATTGGCTGGGTGCCTTCGAAAAATACAAGCTCATCCCCGAATACCAGATCCAGAACCGGGGCATGGCGCTGTCTGAATTCAAATTCATCTATTGGTGGGAATGGGCCCATCGGTTCCTGGGGCGCTTCATTGGCGTGGCCTTTGCCCTGCCGCTGATCTACTTCACGCTCACCCGCCGGATCGAGCCGACCCTGTGGCCGAAGCTGCTTGCGCTTTTTATTCTTGGCGGCGCCCAGGGTGCGCTGGGCTGGTACATGGTGTCCTCCGGCCTCGTTGACCGTATTGATGTCAGCCAATACCGCCTCGCTGCCCATCTCACGCTTGCCGCGCTGATTTTCGCCGCCATCATGTGGGTTGCCAAAGGCGTGGGGCAGAAACGCCAACACCCGTCATCTTCCGATGACTGGTTTGCCATTTTTCTCATTGCTCTCATTCTACTGCAAATTGCCGCCGGCGGTTTCGTGGCGGGCCTCGATGCGGGGCAGGGCTATGCCACCTGGCCAAAGATGGACGGGCACTGGATTCCCTCCGGTCTCTGGATAATGGTGCCGGGCTGGAAAAATATCTTCGAAAACGCGATGGCCGTGCAATTCAACCACCGCGTTCTGGCCTATGTCCTGCTGCTAGTAACCGTCATTCACCTCTGGCGGAGCTTCACCCTGCCAGCCATGTTCCTGGCCTATGCCGTATTTGCGCAAGGCGGCCTTGGTATTCTGACATTATTGCTGCACGTGCCGCTGGCTGCAGCCCTCGCCCATCAGGCGGGAGCCATGATCGTTCTGGCCCTCGCCGTCTGGAATCTTCACACGCGGCTTGTCATCCGATCGCCTGATCCAAGTCCGCAATGATGTCAGCCACGTCCTCGATGCCGATTGACAGACGCACCACGTCAGGTCCAGCCCCTGCCTTCTTTAATTGCTCGGGTGTGAGTTGGCTGTGGGTTGTCGAAGCTGGATGAATGATAAGCGAGCGCGTATCGCCGACATTGGCGAGATGCGACAGCAATTTCACCGATGACACCACCTTGACGCCCGCCTCATAGCCGCCCTTGAGGCCGAAGGTGAACACCGCACCGGCCCCCTTGGGGCAATATTTCTTCTGGAGCGCGTGGTGGGCATCGCTTGGCAGGCCCGCATAGGTAACCCAGGCAACTTTCGGGTTCTGCGAAAGCCACTCCGCCACCTTGAGCGCGTTGTCGCAATGGCGCTGCATGCGCAAGCCCAGCGTTTCCATGCCGGTGAGAATGTAAAAGGCATTCTGCGGGGAAATCGAGGGGCCCAGATCGCGAAGGCCTAGAACCCGGCAGGTAATGGCAAAGGCCATGCCGCCAAAAGTCTCGTAGAATTTCATGCCATGATAGGACTCGTTGGGCTCCGACAGCAGCGGGTATTTGCCGCTCTTGCCCCAGTCAAAATTGCCGCCGTCGACAATGGCCCCGCCCATGGAGTTGCCGTGGCCGCCCATGAACTTCGTCAGCGAATGAACCACGATATTGGCGCCATGTTCAATCGGCTTGCACAGATAGGGCGTGGCCAGCGTGTTATCGACAATGAGCGGAACCCCGGCGCGCTTGGCAATTTTTGCAACCGCCGCAATATCGGTAATCCGCCCGCCCGGATTGGCAATGGATTCAATAAAAATCGCTTTGGTCTTGGGTGACAGGGCCTTTTCGATCGAGTTCATGTCTTCCGCATCGGCCCAGACCACATGCCAGCCGAAAGATTTGAAAGAATGGTTGAACTGGTTGATGGACCCACCATAGAGCTGGCGCACCGCCACGAATTCATCGCCCGGCTGCATGATCGTGTGGAACACCAGCATTTGCGCCGCGTGCCCCGAAGCCAGCGCAAGGGCTGCCGTGCCGCCTTCCAGGGCCGCGATCTTGGCTTCGAGAACGCCCTGGGTTGGATTCATGATGCGGGTATAAATGTTGCCAAAAGCCCGCAGCGCGAACAAATCCGCGGCATGCTTCACATCATTGAAAACATAAGCCGTGGTTTGGTAGATGGGCGTGATCCTGGCGCCCGTGGAGGGATCAGGCGCCGCCCCGGCGTGAATGGCTAGGGTATCGAATCCAGCGGGCTGGTCAGTCATGCTACTCTCCTGTGTTTTAATACGTGAACCTATCGCTTGGTGGGGATGACGCCAAGCCCCAAGCTCTGCATTTTTCCGCTCTCGTGCATGCTCTGCCTGCGTGAGGAAAGAATGCCCGAATTGCCGCCAACCCAGGCCCATTCGCCGGATTGCTTGCCGTATTCCATCTTGGGACAACGGTTCATGACAACTTTCACGCCCGCCGACTCGGCGCGCAGCGCGGCATTGTCATCGCGAACCGATAGTTGCATCCAGATAACCGATGGCAGAGGAGTTAAAGTCAAAGCCTCATCGACGATGGCCCCCGCGGCTTCCGAATTCCGGAAGATGTCAATCATGTCGATAGCCTGCGGAATTTCCTTCAGCGTTCCATAAACCGTTTTGCCCTGGAGTTCCTGTCCCGCCAGTCCGGGATTCACCGGAATGATGTCATAGCCTTTGGACAGGAGATACTGCATCACCAGATATGAGGGGCGCACCACATTGCTGGAGGCGCCCACCATGGCGATCACCTTAACGCTGTGCAGGATTCCACGGATGTAATCTGCCGGATAGCTGTCATGATTCATGGCAATTGAACGCGCCCATCCGCGTCGATTGGCATGAAGGGATTAAACGCCACTTCCCACAAGTGCCCTTCCGGGTCGGCGAAATAACCGGAATAGCCGCCCCAGAAAACCTTCCCAGCCTTCTTCTTGATTGTGGCGCCCGCCGCGATTGCTTGGGCCATGATGCGGTCAACCTCATTTTCGCTGCCGGCATTCCACGCCACGCCAACGCCGCGAAATTCGGGCACCGGGCCTGCCGTAACGCCTGCGTCTTCCGCAAGCGCATGATAGCCGAAAAGGGCCAGCACAATTCCATTTGCGTCAAAGAACGTCACATCCGGATTGCTGGCACTCGATGCAACCAGCCCCAGCCGTTCATAAAACGCCCGCATTGCAACCATGTCCATAACGCCAAGCGTCACAAAATTGATGCGTGGCTTCAATTGTCCTGTTCCCACGCTGGCTTGCGTTTCTGGATGAAGGCCCCGATGCCTTCATGTGCGTCCGCCAGAAGCAAATTGTCAGCCATCACTTGCGCCATGTAGGCATAGGCCTCCGCCACCGGCATATCGGCCTGCCGGTCGAACGCCTGCTTGCCAACCTTCATCGCCGCACCAGATTTCGACGCAATCTTCTGCGCCAGTTCCTGCGTCACGGTTTTGAGTTCATTATGGGTGGTGACGCGGTTGACCAATCCGATGCGAAGGGCTTCGGAAGCGGGAATGACGTCGCCGGTGAGCAGCATCTCCATGGCATGCTTGCGCGTAACGGTGCGGGTGAGAGCGACCATCGGGGTGGAGCAGAACAGCCCGATGTTCACGCCCGGTGTGCAAAAAGTTGACCGGTCGGTGGCAATAGCCAGATCGCAGCTCGCCACCAACTGGCATCCGGCGGCACTGGCCAGCCCGTCAACTTCCGCGATGACAGGGCAGGGGCTGTTGGTGATGGCAAGCATCAAGTCCGCGCATTTATCGAACAGGCTTTTGAAAAATTGCCGGCCTTCATCGGCATCGTTGCGGCGGGCCGTAATTTCCTTGAGGTTGTGCCCGGAACTAAAAGCCGGGCCATGGGCTGAGAGGATAATGACGCGCGCCTCGGCCCCGCTGATGGCGGCGTGCAGCGCCTCGATCATCTTTTCGGAAAGGCTGTTGCGTGTGGGGGGATCATTTAGCGTCAGGCGCAATATGCCATCGCTCACGTCGCGAAGTACCAGGTCACTCATTCTTCTTCGGTTTCCAGCAGTTTCAGTTTTTCAGCATAGGCCGGATTGTCGATCATCTGCTGCACAACTTCGTGATTGTTCTCCGAAGGGATCAGCGCGTTGAGGGAGGTGATAATCCGGTCTTTCATGTCTTGCGCCAGTTCCGTGTCCTTCTCGACTTCTTCGATTTGCTGCTTGATGTCCGTGGATTGGTCATCAATGATGTTTGAGTAAGCCGCACCAACTGTGGTGATGGCAAGGTTCCATTCTGTCACATTGGCAAAACCGGCGGCTTTTATATCTGTCTCGAAAGCCTTGCCGAGCGGATCGCGGTCAACGAAATCCTGCAGGCTGTCAAAGTTCTCAAGCGCTGCGTCCTTATACTTCTCTTTCACGACGACATAGGCATCAACGGCCTTTTGCGCGGTATCCGGGGTGAGTTCAACCATCTGGACAACCGGGATTTCACCAATGCTCACCTCGTCTTCAGGCGGCGTTTCCCCGTCGGTGGGTTGGGTGGGATCCGGCTCCGTAAGGTCTTCAACATCGGAAGGAGGCGCAGGCTGAATTTCTTCGCCATGCCGGGTGCTCGCCGCCAGTTCCGGCCGAATGCCCGGATCAAGGGCATGCGTGCCGTAAGCGCTTGTCGAGGGCTGAACGGCGGCCATCGCAGGGGGTGTCCCCGTCAGTGCGAGTGCGGCCCAGAAAGCGCTTAAAAACCCTGCCAAACGCGTCATTATTCTCCCCGGTCGGAGGTCTTTTCTTATCTTGCCAAGGACATCCGGTGCATACCATTAGCAGCATTCGTGGAAAATTTGGAGGAAAACAACATTCTAGTGGTAACATAATACCACATCAAAAATATTCATGTTTTTTCGGGGTAATTCTTGACTTCTCTAGCCGCTCCCCCTAATCACCGCGCAACCGAAATGGCTGCAGGCTTCCTGTGCCCTTTCATTTTTCATCAACAACCCAGAGAAACAACATGAGCACCTATTCGGCGAAAGCCAAGGACATCGTAAAAAATTGGGTGCTGATCGACGCAGAAGGACTGGTTGTCGGCCGCCTGGCCACGATCATCGCCAATCGCCTGCGCGGCAAGCACAAGCCAACCTTCACGCCCCACATGGACTGTGGCGACAATATCATCGTGATCAATTGCGAAAAAATCGCCTTCAGCGGTGCCAAGCGCAAGGACAAGACCTACTACTGGCACACGGGCTTCCCCGGCGGCATCAAGGAGCGCAAGGCGCACCAGATCCTCGACGGCAAGTTCCCCGAGCGGGTCCTGGAATCGGCCGTGAAGCGCATGCTTCCCGGTGCTTCCCTCAAGCGCCAGCAAATGACCAATCTCCGCATTTACAGCGGCTCGGCTCATCCTCATGAAGCTCAGAACCCGGTCAAGCTCGACATCAAAGCAATGAACCCCAAGAACGTATTGAGAGGCTAATCGTCATGGTTGAACAAACGACTCTCTCGGACTTGGGCGCTGCCATGGGAATGGCAGTTGCTGCAAACGCCGCCGCAACTGTTGCTCCCGTCAAGCCAAAGATTGATGCCAAGGGCCGCGCCTATGCAACCGGCCGCCGCAAGAACGCCATTGCCCGCGTCTGGATCAAGCGCGGCACCGGCAAGGTGACCGTGAACGGCAAGGTTATCGAAGCCTACTTCGCCCGCCCGGTTCTGCGGATGCTGGTTCAGCAACCGATGATTGCGGTTAACCGCAATACCCAGATGGATGTTGAATGCACCGTTGTCGGTGGCGGCCTGTCAGGCCAGGCTGGCGCCGTGCGTCATGGCATTTCGCGCGCCCTTACCCATTTTGAGCCGGACCTTCGCCCGGCCCTCAAAAAGGGCGGCTTCCTGACCCGTGACAGCCGTGCCGTTGAACGCAAGAAATACGGCAAGGCCAAGGCCCGCCGCAGCTTCCAGTTCTCGAAGCGCTAAGCGATCTTTTACCCAGCAAAAAAGGCCGGAGAAAACTCCGGCCTTTTTCGTTTCGCAGGGGAAAAAGGAAAGCCCGGGCAGGGGAGACCGGGCCTTCCAAGCAAGCCCGCCATTGCGGGGGAGGGGAAAAACAGGCTCGCTTCTGCCACTCAAGATAGGAAGGTTTGGGCAAATTGCGAGTCACCCCGGATTACATTTTTGTGATCAAAATTACTCAGATTTTACAGTGACATAGCTGCCGGGGGCGTCTTCAAGCACGTCCAGCTTGCCGTCGCCCGGCACAGGAGGGGAGATTTTTGCGCCAGACCTGGTGGTGATCCACTCCGCCCAATCGGGCCACCAGGACCCGTCATGCTCCGTGGCAGTCTGGAGCCAGGTTTCGAGGTTTTCAGCGGGAATATCATTGGTCCAATACTTGTATTTCCGGGCCTCCGGCGGGTTCACCACCCCGGCGATATGGCCAGACCCCGAAACCACAAGCTTCGTTTCGCCGCCGAAGAACTGCCCAACCTTGAAAACCGATGGCAGCGGCGCGATATGGTCATCCCGCGCCGCCAAGTTGTAAACCGGCACCTGGACCTTCTTGAGGTCAATGTGAACCCCGTCCAGGATCATCTTGCCCTGCGCCAGCTTGTTGGCCAGATAGCATTCGCGCAAATAGAAGGAATGGACGCCGGCCGGCATCCGGGTGGAATCCGCGTTCCAGTAGAGCAGGTCAAACGGCACTGACTCCTTGCCCAGCATGTAATTGTTGATCACATAGGACCAGATCAGGTCGTTGGAGCGGAGCAGGTTGAAGGCGTCCGCCATGCGCGAGCCCGCAAGATAGCCCTTCTCCTCCATACGCTGTTCGATCCATTTTACTTGCTCCTCATCCACATAGACGCGCAGGTCGCCGGCTTTTTCGAAATCAACCTGGGTCGTGAAAAAAGTCGCGGCATTGACACGGTTGTCATTCTTGGCCGCCATGTAGCCGAGAGCCGCCGCAACCATGGTGCCACCGATGCAGTAGCCGATGGTATTGACCTTCTCGGCTCCGGTCGCATCCTGCACCGCCTGCACTGCTTCCAGAAAACCTTCGCGCATGTAATCGCTGAAACTCTTGCGCCCCTGCGTCTCATCCGCATTCACCCAGGAAACCACAAACACCGTGAGGCCCTGTTCGGTGGCCCAGCGCACGAAGGATTTCTTCGGATTGAGGTCAAGAATGTAAAACTTGTTGATCCATGGCGGAACGATGAGCAGGGGAATTTCATAGGTGCGCTGCACCGACGGCGAATACTGGATCAGTTCGAAGGTATCGTTGCGGAACACCACCTTGCCCGGCGTCATGGCAATGTTCTTGCCGATCTCAAAAGCCGTCATGTCGCTTTGCTTGATGCGCAGCCGCCCATCCGGCGAGGCCATGTCCTGTTCGAGGTGCTTCAGGCCTTCGATGAGGTTCGCCCCGTTGCTGGCCAGCGTGGCGCGCAAGATCTCCGGGTTTGAAACCGGAAAATTGGAAGGCGAAAGCGCGTTGAGAATCTGCTCCACATAGAATTTCGCCTTCTGGCGCGTGTGCTCGTCCAAACCATCGGCGTTCTTGACGAAATCCTGCGCCCAGTTGGCAGAGATCAGATAGAACTGCTTGAGAAAATCGAAAACCGTGTTCTCCTGCCAGTCCCGGTCCTTGAAGCGCTTGTCAGTGCGCGCGGGACTGGCCATGGGCTCGGTGGGGGTGCCGAGTACCGTCGACCAGGCATTCTGCCAGAGCTGGCTGTAGCTGTTCCAAAGCTGGGTCTGGGCTTCCATCAGCTTCTGCGGTTCGGCCATATAGGCCTGGGCCACGGCGCCAAGCGTTTTGGTCACCTGGTCGATGGGGGTGACCTGGGTTTCCGCTTGCTTCTTGGCCAGTTCCGGCCGCTCGGCGATCTGCCGGGCGATCTGCGCCGCATGCTCGAAAACCCGCGCCAGATTCTGGGCGAGTTGCACAGGGTCCGTCAGCTTGAAGTCGCCCGGCTTCTGGGGGGTGGAATCGCTCATCTAACCTGTCTTTTCATCGCTGCCCGGCAGTTTACTGGCGCAGGCCCGTAACGCCAACAATAAACGGCCTTTCTTGCAAAATCATGTCTGCCTAGGCATAAGACAAACCACCCTTAACCTGAAAGCCCCGGCGGACATTATGACTAACGCTTTGCGTCTCGGAATAGCCGGCCTCGGCACTGTGGGGGTGGGCGTGCTTGATATCGTAAAGAAGCATGGCGCCCTGCTGGCCGACCGGGCCGGGGTTCCGATCAAGGTGACCGCCGTTGCCGCCCGCAACAAGGCGAAGGACCGTGGCCATGACCTTGCGGGGCTGACCTGGTTTGATGATCCCGTTGCCCTTGCCAAATCCCTCGATATCGATGTCTTCGTCGAATTGATGGGCGGCGAGGGCGATCCGGCGAAATCCGCGGTCGAAGCCGCCATTGCCGCAGGCAAGCATGTCATCACCGCCAACAAGGCCCTGCTGGCCCATCATGGTGCAGCCCTGGCGCGCGCCGCCGAGGCCAAGGGCGTTGCGCTGAATTTCGAGGCCTCCGTTGCCGGCGGCATTCCCATCATCAAGGCGCTGCGTGAGGGCCTGATCGGCAACCGTGTCACCAAGCTCTTCGGCATCATGAATGGCACCTGCAACTACATTCTCACCAAGATGGCCAATGAGGGCCGGAGCTTCACCGATGTCCTGAAGGAGGCGCAGAACCTGGGCTACGCCGAAGCCGACCCGACATTTGACATCGGCGGCTTTGACACCGCCCACAAACTGGCCGTGGTCACCTCGCTGGCTTTCGGCACCGAGGTAAATCTCAGTGCCATCGAGATCGAAGGCATCGAAGCCATCACTTTGGATGATATCCGCAATGCCAGCGA
>JBBQNU010000033.1:0-23152 GCA_038330285.1 Hyphomicrobiales bacterium
GTGGGGGTCGATGACAGGGGGTACGGCATCAAGCTCGCGCTGGCCCGGGTCGCGGCGCTGCCATTTCTTCTTCAGCGCCGGCGAAAAATGAGTGCGCTGGCGATAGAGGTTGTCGTGGGCCGCAAGACAGGCCTTGGCACGGCGGCAATGCGCCGAGAGGCACACCGGCAGCGGCGTGCTCCGCGGGCAATCATGCCGGGTGAAGCCCGTCCAGGGCGCAAGCGAGATGCGGGGGCGCAGCTCCCGGGCAGAAGCTTTCCTGCTCCGTGCACGGATATTCATGGAATTGGCTCTTTGCGTCATGGGGTGTTGCCCTTTCGAAATAATTTGAAAGGAATATAAGCATATAATAGGGACGCGTCAATGGAGCTAGGAAAATAAATCCGGAACGCCCTGCCCTAGGCGGACTTTTTGAGGGGCATGGCCTCTTCAGCGGGCGCTTCGAGCGTGTCGCCTATGACGTCGCTCAGCACCCCGGCCTGCGCGACTTTTTCCGCGAGCTTCCGGTTCATGGCCGCGCTCAAGGCATTCTTGAGCGCCGAATTGCCATCAAGCAGCCTGTGCAAGGCCTTTGAGTCCCACACGCAGTATTGGCAGCCGGCTTCCATGGTCACCGTGGCGGTGGCGGACCGCGCCAGCAGAAAGGCGATTTCACCGATGAACGTCTTCGCATCGGACGCCACCCGGCGCCCGCCCTTCTCGATGACCACCCTGCCCGCGCTCACAAAATAAAGCTCATGCAGCGGCTCGTTCTCGCGGGTGATGACCAGCGGCGCGGCCGTCACCTCCTGCCTCCCGGCCTTCAACAGCTTGCGGAACTGGCCGGGGGTCAAATCCACCAGCAGGTCAAACAATTTCCGCTCGCTGGCGGGCAGGCTGAAATGTTTTTCGTCGACGATGATGAGCCAGATCATCGCAATGTTCACCACGGTGAACATGGAGCTCCAGAATATGGCGCCCCACAGCGGAACCTCCGGGGCAAAATAATAATACAGGATGTAGACACAATCCCCGCCCAGGACCAGCAGGCGCAGAATGAGCTGGTTGCGGAACAGGAAGCCCAACAGGCACAGCATCGCTCCCACATGCACAATATTCTGGCTGACAAACAAACTCTCGAAAATCGTGGAAAGCACGCGCGGCCCCTACCCCATGAAGCTAGAGAAGACTGGCTTTTTAGAGTCTGCTTGTCCAGAGGGGCTTTGGAAAAAACTAAGGCTCCCTGTATGTTTCAACCGATGCAACCTCTCGATGAAGTTGCGATTGCCGGGGATTTCTGTTCATTTCACGGGAAGAGAATTCTCTTCGCCATCCTGATTGGTTCAGCCCTCGGCACAACAGTGCAAAAGGCCCATGCATTTTCTCGCGTTGAGTTCAATGCCACCATTCTGGCGATTCCAGCCGATGATAAAGTCATCAATGCTCAGCACCAGGCGGTGGGCAATTCGGATGCGGATCAAGAGGATGACTGTCACTTTTATACATCAGTCGCCCTTCCGACATAGCCAACTCTGGCAAAATCAGAAATTTAGAGTTAGCCTTTCCATAGGCAACATATTAGACGGCTTGTATTCAGCGTTAGACCATTGCTTTTGTTTGCCTTTTCCGCCCGGAGCCTAAAGTTGGCGGAGGGGCTCGGGGCTTTTCTCGCGCGCATGAGTAGCGCCCGGGACGACTTAGGGGCTGGGGACTTTCATATGCGCGTCATGGCTTGGGTGCTGTTCAGCATCGCGATTCTAACTATTGCAACACCGGCCCTGGCAAAGGGCAACATGGGCGACGACCGCCGCATGTCCGCCGAGATCCTGAACCCGGAAATGGCGCAGTTCTATTATTACCGCGGCACCGTCCGTTATTACATGGACAGATATGATGATGCCATTACCGACTTCGACCTCGCGATCCGATTGCGCCGAAACTATGCCGACGCCTACTATAACCGCGGCATGGCGTTTGACGGCAAAGGCCTGCTGAAGCAGGCACTTGGCGACCTCCGCAAGGCCGTAAGCTTCAACGCTTTTACTCTCTCGTCCCACACATGGGTTAGTCAGGCGCGCAACAAGATTGCTGAAATTGAGTCAAAGCTTTCCGAAATGGCAAACCGCCAAGCGCAAACCTTGGACGCTTCCGGCGCGGACACCCTGATAAAATGACGGCGAGGCCTTGAAGGCCCCGCCTGGACGTTCAAAATGGACATCCTATAGAAAGCGTCATTTACTGCGTGGTAGTGGCAGGAGCAGCACCGCCGCCGTCCATGTTCTTGCCGGTGTCGCCGATACGTGCGTTGCATTCATCGGCGTTGTTGGCCTTGAACGCGGCGTCGGCGGCGGTCCAACTTTCAAGGGACTTTGCCTTCTTGTCCGCGTCCGTCATGGCATCAATGTCGGCGCGCATCTTGGTGAGTGATGCTTCATCGCACTTTACCGTCTGCTGGGCAGAAGCTGGAACAACGAAGGCGAAACAAATGGCGGTGGCCAAAAGAGCTGATTTAATCATGGTCTTCTCCTAAGATTGGGGGTGGACTGGATTGTCCGTGGGTGAAAGCCATGACGGGACAAAAGGTTGCAAAATTACATCGCAGACCAGCAACTTTTTTGTGAGCAACGAATTTGGGAACCAAATGGAATCAGCGGCATTTGGAAAAAATTTGGCGGCTCTTGGCAAGCCCAAGAACCGCCTCAAATTGAATCCATTATCGCTTCAGCGCCCGGTTGACGCCGGAGACAACCGCCTTGAGCGAGGCAACGACAATGTTCTTGTCGATGCCGACGCCAAACAGCGTTGAGCCGTCGGCCAGTCGCAGTTCCACATAGGCAATGGCCGCCGCGTTGGCGCCATGGCCCATGGCATGTTCGCGGTAATCGGCCACGTCGAAGGCAAGGCCCGACTCTTTCCGCATGGCGTCGACAAAGCCATCCACCGGGCCGTTGCCGTGGCCGTGGATGGTCTTGTGCTTGCCGTCGTCGCTGATCCGCGCCGTGAGATTCTGGTCGCCATGATCGGAAGCGGCCGTATGCTCGATGAAGCCGAAGCGGCCGTTGCCTTCGAGGTATTCGCCCTCGAAGCTGCGCCACAGGCGCTCGGCCGAAAGCTCCACGCCTTCGCCATCGGCAATGGCCTGCACTACCTTGGAGAATTCAATCTGCAGCCGTCGCGGCAAGTCAATGCCGTGTTCAGTTTCGAGAATATAGGCAATGCCGCCTTTGCCGCTTTGCGAATTGATCCGCACCACGGCTTCGTAGCTGCGGCCCAGGTCCATGGGATCGATCGGCAGATAGGGCACCTCCCACAACGGCTTGTTCGAAGCCTTCATGGCCTTGAAGCCCTTGTTGATCGCATCCTGATGCGAGCCGCTGAACGCCGTGAACACCAACTCGCCCGCATAGGGGTGGCGCGGATGCACCGGCAATTGCGTGCAGTATTCCGCCATTCGGATGAGATCATTGATGTTAGAGATGTCGAGGCCGGGATCAACGCCTTGCGTGAACAGGTTCATGGCGAGAGTCACGATGTCAACATTCCCCGTGCGCTCACCATTGCCGAAGAGCGTTCCTTCCACGCGGTCAGCGCCCGCCATGAGGGCGAGCTCGGTGGCGGCGACGGCTGAGCCCCGGTCATTGTGTGGGTGGAGCGAAATGATGACGGATGTGCGGTTCTTGATCTTGCGGCAGAACCACTCGATCTGGTCGGCGTGGATGTTGGGCGTGGACATTTCCACCGTGGCCGGCAGATTGAGGATCAGCGGCTTTTGCGGCGTAGGGCGGACTTCATCCATCACGGCTTCACAGATTTCCACCGCATAGTCGAGCTCGGTGCCGGTGAAACTTTCAGGCGAATACTGGAAACGGATGGCTTCTTCCATGCCGCTTTCCTGCGTGAGCTTCTTGATGAGGCGAGCCGCACTGGCGGCGATTTCGGTGATGCCTGCCTTGTCCTTGTTGAAGACGACACGGCGCTGCAGTTCGCTGGTGGAATTGTAGAAGTGGACGATCACCGATTTGGCGCCGCGTATGCCTTCGAAAGTGCGGGTGATCAGATCCTCGCGGCATTGCACGAGCACCTGCACGGTCACGTCATCGGGAATCTTCTTGGTGTCGATGAGGAAGCGGCAGAAATCGAAATCCGTTTGCGAAGCGGAGGGAAAGCCGATCTCGATTTCCTTGAAGCCCATTTTTACGAGGGCGTTCCACATGCGGAGCTTGCGCTCATGGCCCATGGGTTCGATCAGCGACTGGTTGCCGTCACGGAGGTCAACGCTGCACCAGATTGGGGGTTTGGTAAGCGCTTTTTCCGGCCAGGTGCGGTCCGGCAAGGATACGGGCGGATAGGCACGGTACTTTTCTTTAGGGGAAATCATCATGGTCTTTGTCTCTCTTAGCTGGGAATGTTTTTATGTTCTTTTCCCCAAAGAGCCAAGGCAAAGCCCAGCCGGCCCTCAGGGGGAGCTAAGAAGGAGGAGTTGGTTCAGCTTGCGAGACATGACGCTTCCATAGACGATGAATCTTCAAAGTGCAACACCTGTGGCTTTTACGCCGCATTAAGGATGTTTTTTTGGGCAGCCAGAATCAGGCTAAGTTCGGTCATTATTGGCTGCGAGAAGCGCCAAACACATCTCGGGGACCACCATATTATGAAGACTTTCATTCTTGCCGCTTCCATCACTCTTGCGCTTTCAACGGCGGCCTTGGCTGGGCAATGCCAGGACGATATCGAGAAAATTGATGCGGCTTTGGCCGGCGGCGATGTGGGCCCCGACCAGCGCGCCCAATTGGAGGACATGCGCAACCAAGCAGTTCAGCTTTGCGGCGCCGGCAACGAAGCTGAAGGCCTCGACGTCACCGCTGAAGCCAAGGCCATGCTCAATATCCAATAAATCAAGTCTCCAGCGTTCCCTGCATGACCTTGACCGCCTGCCCCGCCACGCGCACCGCATTCAGCGCGCCGCCTGCCACATCTGCCTCAAGAAAAAGATCAGATGGCCTGCCCATTTCATAGCCTTGCTCCAACTGCCATTTGTGGGTGCCGTCTTTCAAAGCTTCGGCTTTCAAAAGTTGGGCTGCCAATAAGGCCGTCGCCGAACCGGTAGCCGGGTCCTCCGGAATGCCGCCCGTGGGGGCAAACATGCGGGCCCGGAAATGCGTCTTGGGATTGTCGCCGCCGCGCGTATAGACATAGGACGCATCCACCCCGCCCATGGGCCTTATAAGGGCCGACCAATGGGGCTCAAGCACCCTGGATTTTTCCAGCGCCGCGCGCGATTTCACCGGCACATAGAAAAAGCGCGGGCCACCCTCAAGCGAAGCCAGTCCGTGCGCGTCAAAGCCAATGTCCTCAGGCAAAAGATTGAGCGCCAGCGCCGTGTCGGCAACGCTAGGTAGCGGCACGTCGGCGCGGAATGGCACAACCGGGGCTGTAAACTGGGCCCGCGGATGATCGCCAATGCGCGAGACTTTGACCGGCACGAGGCCAGCCCTCTCCTCCAGCCGGATTTCCGTTTCAAAGCTGCAACCCGCCTTGAATTTCATTTCGGCCAAGAGCACGGCACAGCCGACGGTGGGGTGCCCGGCAAAGGACATCTCCCCGCCGGGAAAGAATATCCGCACCTTCGCCGTGTTGGCGGGGTCTTCCGGCTTCATCACAAAGATGGTTTCCGACAGGTTGAATTCGCGGGTGATTGTCTGCATTTGCTCCGTGGACAGAGCATCGGCGCCGAGCACAACCGCCAGCGGATTGCCGCCAAAGCGGCGGTTGGTAAAAACATCAAGGGTATGAAAAGTGAGCTGCATGGAGCGGAAAACTAATTCTCCAAAGCCCCAGCAGCAATAGTTTTATTGTCCCGATTGTCTCCCTCAGGGAACTGCGCCTTCGGTGCGCGCTCCGGCCTTCACGTCGAAATCCTTCTCGCCGAGAATTGCACCATCTGCCCCCTTAGCAACCACATGGTATGCGCCCGCGTCGAAAGCCTTGTTGACCGCGCCGCCATATTCCGTGGCGAGGTATTTCCGTTCACCGGAAATATCTTTCACCGCCGAAAATACTTCGATGGTTGAATCCGCCGGGCCCGTGACGGCCAGATAGCCGCCATCAAGATTGACCTCGACTTTCGATACAGCTCCTGCCGTGACCTCAGCCAATGCCGAGCCCTCTGCGTAGTCCTTGGTGAAAATGACCAGATACTTTCCGGCCGGAACCTTGAATTGTGCCGTGGTGCCATAGGTGGTGGTGATCCACTCATGCTTTCCGTCAGGGCCTGGCTCACCCTTGCGCAATTCGATCGCCGCACTGTCCGGCACCGCCGGCCCTCCCGTGGCGAACACCCCATTGGCTTCAATCGAACCTGCTCCCAGCGCCAGTTTCTGCTCCGAAAGCTTCCCCGCGGCGATCTCGATATCCTGCTCCACCTTCGCGGTGCCCAGCGACAGGCGAACCTTGTAGACGCCCGCATTGGCGAGGAAGGCAGTTTCCGCCCCATACTTCGTCGTGATCCATTTGCCCGAAGAATCCAGAAGCTCCCAGGCCGCACCTGCATCGGTCATCGCAGTTGTCTCATCCATCATGCCGGAGAGCCGCAGGATACCGGCTTCAAGGCTGACATCAAGCTTCTCGACTTCGCCAGCTTCAAGCGTCATCGGCATTTCCACGACGGCCACATCGTCGGACACCCGGACTATGAAATCGCCGGTGCGCGGCAGATTGATCTTAATGTCCGTGCCATACTCGGTTTGAATCCATTGGCCCTTCTGGCCATCTACCACATCGAAGAATTCCCAGCTTGCCGACTCGTAGCCCTGGCTGAGTTCCACACCTTCGGCCATCATCACATGGCCCGCCACGTTGAAGGCGGGCGCGGCAGGTTCAGGCGGCGGGGCCGGCACGGCTTCAACCGTCTTGGTAAGCGCTGCTTCAAGTTCGCTGGCATTTTCCGCGATGGTGTAAGTGCCGCCGGTTTTCTCGGCGAAGCACTTCAACTGCGCAACAGCGCCCTGGTCATCAAGCCCGAAGCCTACCGTATGGACCGTGAGATCAACCCCCAGCTTCTCTAGCTCTTCGGCCACGGCGCAAGGGTCAAGCCCGCAGGTTTCGATGCCATCCGACACTAGAATGACGCTGGCCTTGCGCTCCGTGTATTTCAGCGACTCCGCCGCCATGCGCACCGCCGCCGTCATCGGCGTCTTGCCCCTGGGATTGAGCGCCTTCACGGCGCTCATGTAACCGCCCGCATCAAGCACACCCGGCTCGCGCAATACTTCAATATCTTCGCAGGAGCCTTTCTCGCGATGGCCATAGGCCACAAGCCCAAGCTCATTCTCCGGCTTCCAGGCGCCGACAACCCGGCCCACAACGTCCTTGGCGATTTCCATTTTGGACTTGCCGTCGATCTGCCCCCACATGGAGCCCGAAGCATCCAGCACCAGGATCACCCGTGAGCCTCCTTCTGCTTTCGCCGGAACCAATGCTAGAATAACAAGAAAAACAGCAAGCAAAACGGTGCGGAAATTCATGTCTGCGACTCCATTGCCCACGCGAAGGCCAAGGTGGCAGATCGCTCAGCCGTTTGTCAATCCGACCGGATCAATGGTTCCCCAGGGCTGCCCAAATTCTGCAGGGTTGCCGTTATTGCGATCACCCAGCATACTGGGTTCAATTCCGTTCGCTGCCGCATAATCCGACTCTGTGAAAGCCAATGCTGTCAAATTCCTTTTTGGTTCAGAACATGCAAAGACTTGGTTTAGCCCACCGGGAGGCCCTTCCGAACCTGATTGAGCTGCGGCGCGCGCCAATCAAGACTTCTGAAGGCATTGTTCTCTGCAATGTGCGCGATGAGATTGATTTGCTTCCCCACTTTCTGAAACACTACCGCGAGATCGGTGTCGAAAGATTTGCCTTCGTCGATAACGGCTCCTCCGATCAGACCGTTTCCTTTCTGCTCGACCAGGGTGACTGCGACGTTTTTCAATTCACCGGCAGCTTCGGGAAATCCCGCTTCGGCATGATATGGAAAAACCTTTTGCTGCTCAGCTATCTTCATGCCAAGTGGTACTTCAGCGCGGATGCTGACGAACACGCGGTCTATGATGGCTGGCCCCGCATCAGCCTTGATGAGTTTGCAGACAGGATGAGCGTGCGCGGCCGAAGCGCCGTCACTGCGCTGATGGTTGACATGTATGGCCTGGGCCCCTTGGCCGAGGCACAGGAAAGGCCGGGCGAACGCTTGCTTGATGCTTTTCCATTGTTTGATGGTGATGGATACAAAGTCGGGTTTCCCGGAAACTGGCGCGAGGACAATTTTCCAAGGCTCAACACTTGGGGCGGCCCGCGCGAAAGGATTTTTGGCAGGAAGAGCGGAGTTGGATTGCTGGCGAAAACACCGCTGATTCTGGAGCCTAACATCTATTTCCATGATCCCCACACCGTGCTGCCAGTTGGCCTGAATTTCACGACGATGGAAATTGCCTTGCTGCATTTCCGCTTCGCGGGAGCATTGGAGAAGATCGCCCGCATCCTTCAACATCGCGGCCATACGCAGGGTGGCATCGATGATTACCAACTAATGGATGACCGGATAAAAGCCGACCCGAAGTTCGGATTTGCTTATTCGGGTTCGGTGAAATTCGAGACACCGCAACAATTCATCGACAGGGTAATGATCGGCCCGCAGAGCCTGACGGGGTGAGGCAGGCTAACTCGCAGCGTTTATTTCCAGCACATGACAATCTGAGTCAAGCAAGTAAATTTGTGGAAAGCCGGCAGGCCCGGTTCGTTTCACCACCAGGCGCCTGGAATCTCCTTCCGGAAGGTCTTCATGGAAGCCCTTTCCATTCAACAAGCGAAGTGTTTCATCAAAGTTTGAAACCCGCAGCGCAAAATGGGTATCATTATTGTCTATTGTTCTTTTGCCGCGAAAGTTCCCCGCCGGGTAAACAGTAAGATGCAGTTGCGAGGGTCCGCACGCCAGCCACACGCCCGCAATGTCAAAAGGAGGCCGGTCAATCGGAACCAATCCCAATACATCGCGGTAGAATTCCAAAGACCGCTCAAGATTGGTCGTGATGACTGAGACGTGATGAAGAACGAAAGTATTCATGGCACACCCCATAATCCGAAAATTCCGTCATAAACCAGCTTCAGCGAGACCAGGAACAACGCTACCTCCACAATGCGGAAGAAGATTTTTTCGGGGAGGATTGTCGTTAGCTTGTAGCCGAGGAAAGCCCCGATAATCGCAATGGGCGAGAGAATTGCCGCAATACGCAGACTGCCTACATTGATCTGCCCCAAAAACCAGTAAGGCGGCAGTTTAAGCAAATTGATAATCGCAAAGACAATGGTCGAAGTGCCTGCGTAAACCATCTTTTCCAGACGTTGCGGCAGCACATACATCTGGTATGGCGGCGCGCCTGAGTGCGAAACGAAACTGGTGAAGCCAGTAATGGCGCCCCAGAAGATCCCGCGTGGCAGGTCAGCAGGCCGGGGCGCTATGGTGCGGCGCGCCTTTATCACCACATCGGCACAATAGACAAGGCCAATGGCCCCCACGAGCAATTTCACCAGATCATCGCTGGTGATCGAAACCGTGGCCCAGCCGATCGCGATGCCAATCGCTGCCGCCGGTACGATGATTTTTATGTTCAGCAAGTCGTAAGACTTGCGGTAAAGCCACAGCCCGTAGATGTCGCTCACAATATAGATGGGCAGCAGCAGCCCCGCCGCGACGACCGGTGAAATTTGCAAGGCTACAAGCGGGACTGCAAGCATGCCGACAAGCGGCAAGCCGCCTTTGGAACTGCCAACCAAAAACGTGGCGAGGCCCGCCAGAACCCAGAACCAGACATCGCCTGTCATCATGCCGATTCGGCCTGAAGTGCCACTTGTGCATGATCGACGCCGAGGAATTGGCTCAGGCAATCAACGACAAAATTATGATCTTCGCGCTGCGGAATTCCGGAGACCGTGATGGTGCCGACAATGCCTGTGCCAATGATGTGAAGGGGAAAGCACCCGCCATGGGGCGCCACATCGATGGGATTGACGCCGCGCAGCTCATCCAGCGCCTGCCCGCTGAGCGCGATTTCGCGGCCCGCGCGGTAAGAACACTTATGCAGCCGCATAACCACATTGATTTTGCGCCGCACCCATTCGGCATTGTCTGGCGTCGTGCCCGGCAAGGCAGTATAGAACAACGGCCGTCCCGCCACGCGGATGTCAATGACCAGTGGCAGCTTCCGCGCGATGGCCGCATCGCGCATCTGCGTGCCCAGCTTCCAGGCGTCGGCCTCGTCAAATTTCTCAAAACGCAGTTTCTGTTCCTGAAGCTTCAGCCGCTCAATATCGCTTTCGAGTGACACGCAATTCTCTCCTCAAGCCGACTTGTCAAATTCCTTGCGCGCAGCTTTCACTTCGTCATGATTCTGCGTCGACCATTCAACCAATTGGTCCAGCGGCAACAAAAGCGACTGGCCCAAATCCGTCAAGCCATATTCCACGCTTGGCGGCACGGTGGGATAGACTTTCCGGTATATCAGCCCATCGCGCTGCAAATGGCGCAGCGTTTCGGTGAGCATGCGCTGGGAAATATCGCCGATCCCGCGGCGCAGTGCGCCAAAGCGCACCGGGCCGTCCTTCAAGTGGCCGACGATCAAAACACTCCACTTGTCGCCGATCCTGTCCAGCACATCGCGGATCGGGCAAGCAGCCGTGAGCGTGGGATCAAGCCGGTTTGAGAGTTGAAGCGAGAGAGCCGTAGTCATGCTGGTGGTTCCTTCCGCGTAACCAGGGGCGTTGAAAGTGCCGTCTTGCGCCCGGTTCAAAATGTTCTATTTGAGACTTACTCTCAAAAAGAGACCATTGCAACAGAAGGAATTGAACCATGTATCTCGTCACTGGCGCGTCCGGCCATCTGGGCCAGCTTGTTATCACTAACCTCCTGGAAACCCACAAGATTCCAGCCAGCAAGATCATTGCCACCAGCCGCAAGCCGGAAACCCTGGCCGCGCTGAAAGCCAAGGGCGTGGACGTCCGCGCTGCAGATTTTGATGATACAGCCAACCTGGTCGAAGCCTTCAAAGGCGCCACCCGCCTCCTGCTCATCAGCACCGACGCGATGGACCGCCCGGGCCGCAGGCTTGAGCAGCACAAGAACGCCATCGCCGCCGCAGAGAAGGCGGGCGTGGAACATGTGCTCTACACCTCCATGCCGAAACCTGAAACTTCAGCCGTTCTCTTCGCCCCTGATCATGTGGGCACCGAGAAGGCACTGGCCGCCTCCGGCCTCAAGGGCTGGACCGTTCTGCGCAACAACTGGTATTTCGAAAACCTGCTCCATTCCCTGCCCTTAGCCATCAAGTCCGGCACCTGGTACACGGCGGCGGGCGAAGGCAAGATCGCCCACATCGCGCGGGAAGACCTCGCCCGCGCCGCTGCCGCAGCACTTGCTTCGGACCAGGGCGGCAAGACCACCTACACGCTGACCGGCGCGCAGGAATTCACCACCGGCGAAATCGCCAAACTGGTCAGCGATGCGGTGGGCAAGCCCATTGCCGTTGTCCATGTCCCGCTCGAAGGCCTCGTGCAAGGCATGGTGGGCGCTGGCTTTCCCGAACCGGTTGCCCGTGTCTTCGGCTCGTTCGACACCAACGTCAATCAAGGCGGCCTCTCCGGCGTGACTGGTGATTACAGGAAGCTCACCAGCAACGACAACACGCCGTTCACTAGCTGGCTGGCAAAGAACAAGCAGGCTTTCCTCGGCTAGTCGCTTGGCAAATAGCGAAAGGATCCCTGGCAGGGGTCCTTTTTGCATTCCGCTTCCGTATGGACGGGAAATGAACGGTCATTTCATGGGGAGTTCACTTTGCAGCCTCTAGGAGGGGCGCTACGTCAACAAACCCTAAGGAAAAATCATGTACTACACGAACCTAAACCTCAACACGTTCAAGCATGGCCTGTCGGCACTTATCGTAGCAACGGCCCTTTCCATTTCTGCATCTGCCGCTTTGGCGAGCAACATGGAAAAAGTCGATATCGTGACCGAAGGCATCGACCTGAATCCTATCTATGTCGACTCCAATTCCAACGGCTACACCGGATCGGAAAACAAGAGCCACAAATATATGGTTCGCGTTTTCGCCAAGGCGAAGGGACAAAACCGCGTCTGGAGCGTGTCCATTTACGGCAAAGGAAAGGGAAAGCTGTTCAGCAAGGATGTGGGTAAATCTGAGGGCTGGGCTGTTTATGGCAAGAGCCATGAAGTCCACGCCAAACCCAGCAGCCTGACCTGGTTCACCACTCCCAAGACAGCTTGCGATAATTTGCTGAAGGACAAGGTTTCAGGCGGAATGAGCAAAGCCGACGTCCTGAAGAGCGACCGGAAGACAATGGCGTCGGCCTTCATCTACTTCATGGCCTCGGCAGACTCCAAGGCCCACAACAAGAAGAACAAGCACGACACCTATGACGGGATGGAGTCACACATTGGCAACGTTCTCTACAGGATGCCGGTGGTCTGCCGCGCCGCACTCTAAAGTCTAGACTCCAAAGAACTCTGGATACTTCGCAAGAGCGGAGTATCCAGATTGATCACCCTGCAGATGGCTAATTCCGACTCTTGTCCACCAGTTTGTTCTTGGCGATCCACGGCATCATTTCGCGGAGCTTTTCGCCGACGGCTTCGATGGAGTGGCTGTCGTTGTTGCGGCGAATGGCCTTGAAGCGGGCGGCACCGGCGCGGTATTCCTGCATCCACTCGGAGGTGAACTTGCCGGTCTGGATATCGGCCAGCACGCGCTTCATTTCGGCTTTGGTCTCGCTGGTGATGATGCGCGGCCCGCTGACATATTCACCCCACTCGGCGGTGTTCGAGATGGAGTAGTTCATGTTGGCGATGCCGCCTTCATAGATCAGGTCGACGATCAGCTTCACTTCATGCAGGCATTCGAAATAGGCCATCTCCGGCGCATAGCCGGCTTCCACCAGCGTTTCAAATCCGGCGCGGATGAGTTCAACCAATCCGCCGCAGAGCACAACCTGCTCGCCGAACAAATCGGTTTCACATTCTTCCCGGAAAGTGGTTTCGATAATGCCGGAACGCCCGCCGCCCACGCCTGAGGCATAGGAGAGCGCGATGTCGTGGGCATTGCCCGAGGCATCCTGGTTGATGGCGATAAGGCAGGGCACGCCGCCCCCCTTCAGGTATTCGCCTCGCACCGTGTGGCCCGGGCCCTTCGGCGCGATCATGATCACGTCGATGGTCTTCTTCGGCTCAATCAAATTGAAATGCACATTGAGGCCATGGGCAAAGGCAATGGCCGCGCCATCCCGGATGTTGGGGGCAATGTCGGCTTTGAAGATATCGGCTTGCAACTCGTCGGGCGCTGCCATCATCAGCAGGTCGCCCCACTTGGCGGCCTCCGCCACGGTCATAACCTTGAGGCCATCGGCCTCCGCCTTCTTGATCGTGGGCGAACCGGCCTTCAGCGCCACCGCCAGGTTCTTGGCCCCTGAATCCTTGAGGTTCAGCGCATGCGCCCGGCCCTGGCTGCCATAGCCGACGATGACGACTTTCTTGCCCTTGATGAGGTTAACGTCGGCATCCCGGTCATAATAAACGCGCATGTGAAAGGTCCCTGTTTGAATAATAGCGCGGGAATTAGCGGTCCGGCGGGGTTAAGGCAAGCCTCAATAAGCATGGGGCCTATGCGGCTTCCCGCGCCGCCCAAAGCAGGCGCAATCCCAATACGCCGAGGAACAATCCGGTCACCCGGTCAATCCAGACCTTGGCCTTGATGTAAAACCGCCGCACCGGGCCTGCCCCGACAAACAGCGCCACGACGGAATACCACCAGATTTCATTGAAGGTGACCATGGCAATGAGCGCCAGTGTCATCCACAGGGGCACCGCACTTGGCAACATGGCAATAAAAATGGAGCCAAAGAAAACCGCGACTTTTGGGTTCGAAATCTGCGTCAGAAATCCCTTGAGGAAGGGACTGGCCACCGCTTCATCACTGGCCTCGTCCATGGCGATGGGATCGCTGGCATGGCGAAATATCTGATAGGCAATCCAAATGAGGAACAGCGCGCCCAGGATTTTCATGCCCAAAAACAGAATGGGAACCGCGCGGAAAACAACATTCAGTCCAAGCAGCGCCGCCGCTGCCCATATCACTGTTCCCGCCCCCAGTCCCAACGCCACCTTCACGCCATCAAATCGCGAACGGGCAACGGCAGTGCGCGCCGTGATGAGAAAACTGGGACCGGGGCTGATCACCGCCAGCATCTGTACAAGGCCGATAGAAATGAGGGCGGAAATCTCAGGCGTCACCAGTGGCCTCCCGGAACAGACGCACGGTCTCCGCCATGCCGAAGGTCAGCGCATCGGCAATGATGGCGTGGCCGATGGACACTTCGGCGAGGTTGGGCAAAGCCGCCACAAGGGCCGGAAGATTTTCCCGCGTCAGGTCATGGCCCGCATTGAGGCCGAGCCCTGCAAACTCCGCAACATTGCCAGCGACGACGATCTTGTCGAATTCGCGCGCCCGCGATGCGGCGTCAAAGGCGCCGCCATAGGGGCCTGTGTAGATTTCGATGCGGTCGGCCCCCACCGCCTTCGCCTGCTCGGCCAGTTTCGGATCAGCATCGACAAACAGTGAGACGCGCATCTTGCCGGCATGGAGCCGCGCGATCACATCCTTGAGAAGCGCATGATGATTTGCAACGTCCCAGCCATGGTCGGAGGTGCCCTGGGCCGGATCATCAGGAACCAACGTCACCTGGTCTGGCTTGTTGGCTTCGACCAGTTTGAGAAAGCGCTCGTCGGGATAGCCTTCGATATTGTATTCGCGGGTGGGAAATTCCTTGCGGATCAGCTCGCGCAAAACCGGCACATCCGCGTGGCGGATATGGCGCTCATCCGGGCGCGGATGAATGGTGAGCCCCGCCGCCCCCGCCTGCAAGGCAATGCGCCCCAGCCCTTCGAGGCTCGGCCAAGGCAGGTTCCGCCGGTTGCGCAGATAGGCAATGGCATTCACGTTCACAGACAGCTTGCAACTCATGGCGCCGGAATGTAGGCGTGAAATGGAAGGTTAGAAAGTCCGGTTTTTAAAAATAATGTCAGACCACTTTTGGATCTATCCACTTTTGGAGCGAGAATTTCTAGAGACATACCGGGTTTCCCGGGATAGTGTGGTGTGAAGATTGGGCAACCACGCGGCGATCCCCATGCGCAATAAATTTTCCGGGCTGGCCATCATTTTGCTGCTGACGGTCCTTGCAGTGCAGCGGCAAGCACTGCATGTCCAGGCAGCAAAATTCAAATTGTCGACTGATCCCAAGAAAACCTGCTCAGCCATAAGAATCTCGGGAGAAATTGTTGCCGGAGACTATAACCGGTTCGCCGACGCTCTCAAAAAGGCCACGGAAGTAGCACCGGTCCGGCGTCTTTATCTAAGAAGCGTTGGCGGTCAGCTTCTTGCAGCTTTCGCCATGACAGATCTCGTCCGCCAGAGAGCGCCAGCAGTTGAAACCATCGTGGAGCCGGGGCAAATTTGCAATTCGGCCTGCGTTGTCGTTCTTGCCGTCGGCTCACAGAAATACGTGAGCCGCAGTGCCGCCGTCTTAATTCACCGCGCCTATGACCCGCTGACAAAAAAATCAGATATGGCTGCGACAAAACAGGTGGCCGAGTTCATGGTCGCCAACGGCATGCCACCGCGCGTCCTGGAAACCATGGGCAGCTTGCGCTCCAAGGAACAGGTCCCAGTCACCCGCGCCAACGCAAAGAAACTGGGGTTCGAGAGTTTCAAATTCTACAAAGGGGCAAATCCACCTGCAACACCCGGGTGTTCATGGATGGGACCAGCAGCAAGCAAGTCTTGAATGTCCAGTCTTGCACCGAATTGCGAGGCAGCTATGCCTCTGCCCGTTAAAGGCAAAGCCTCGCCTCCTCAAACCTTCATCCCCTCCGGCCCGCGCGAAATTCCGGCCACGCCGGTGCGCGAGACTTCCACCAGCCCAATCGGCACCATCAGCGAGATGAACTGGTCAACCTTGTCAGGCTTGCCGGTGATTTCGAAAATGAAACTCTCGGTCGAGGCATCGATAACGCGGGCCCGGAACGCGTCTGCGAGGCGCAAGGCCTCCATGCGCTTCTCGCCGCTGCCGGCAACCTTCACCATGGCGAGCTCGCGCGCGATGGAATTGCCCTGCACTGTGAGGTCGGCCACCGAATGCACCGGAACCATGCGCTCAAGCTGATGCCTGATCTGGGTGAGGACGGCGGGCGTGCCCGTGGTCACGATGGTAAAACGCGAGACCTGCTTGTCATGGATCGTTTCCGAAACCGTGAGCGAGTCGATGTTGTAGCCGCGGCCCGCGAACAGGCCGATGATCCGGGCAAGGACGCCCGGTTCGTTGTCGGCCACCACGGCCAGCGTGTGGGTCTCCACCGTCTTCTTCGAGGTGTCGAGGAAATAGGCCGAGCCCGTGGGCTGTTGATGTGCGTTCATGTCTCTCTCCTCAAACCAGCTCTTTGCCCTTGGCGTCGATGGCGCTGCCGACGTCTTCGTCGGACACGTCTTCGCCCAGCAGCATTTCATTATGCGCCTTGCCCGATGGAATCATCGGGAAGCAGTTGGCAAGACTTGCCACGCGGCAATCGAAAAGTACCGGATGCGGCGTCTTGATCATCTCCCTGATCTTGTCGTCGAGCTCCGCAGGCTTCTCGGCCCGCAGACCCACGCAACCAAAAGCCTCCGCCAGCTTCACGAAGTCCGGCAGGGATTCCGAATAGCTTTCGCTCAGCCGGTTGCCATGGAGCAATTGCTGCCACTGCCGCACCATGCCCATGTACTGGTTGTTCAGGATGAAAATCTTGATCGGCAAGCGGTATTGCACCGCCGTGGACATTTCCTGCATGGTCATCTGCACCGAGGCATCGCCCGCGATATCAACAACCAGCGCCTTGGGATGCGCCATCTGCACGCCGACCGCGGCTGGCAGGCCATAACCCATGGTGCCGAGGCCGCCCGACGTCATCCAGTGGTGCGGATCCTCGAACTTGAAGAACTGCGCCGCCCACATCTGGTGCTGCCCCACTTCCGTGGTGATGTAGACGTCCCTGTCGCGCGTCAGCTCATACAGCCGCTGGATGGCGTATTGCGGCATGATCACGTCCTTGTTGGCCTTGTACTTCAGGCTGTCCTTGGCGCGCCAAACATCAATTTCCTTCCACCAGGCGGCCAGCGCCTTCTTGTCAAGTTCATGGGACTTCGCCTTCCACACGCGGATCATGTCTTCCAGCGCATGGGCCACGTCGCCCACCACCGGGATATCAACCTGCACCGTTTTGTTGATCGACGAGGGATCGATGTCGATATGGATTTTCTTGGAGCCCGGTGAGAAGGCGTCAAGCCGCCCCGTGATGCGGTCATCAAAGCGTGCGCCTACATTGATCATAACATCGCAATCATGCATGGCCATGTTGGCTTCGTAGGTGCCGTGCATGCCGAGCATGCCGAGCCAATTCTTGCCCGATGCCGGATAGGCCCCAAGACCCATCAGTGTTGAGGTGATCGGGATGTTTGTCATCTTCACGAATTCGCGCAGCAGCTTGGAGGCGATCATCCCGGAATTGATCACGCCGCCACCCGTGTAAAACAGCGGGCGCTTGGCCTTGGAGATCAATTCGACGGCGGCACGGATCGCGTCCTGATTTGGCTTCACCTGCGGGCGATAGGTCTTGTGCTCGATGTTCTTGGGGCCAACATAGCGCCCCTTGGCAAACTGCACGTCCTTCGGAATATCAACCACAACCGGGCCGGGCCGCCCGTGGGTGGCCACATAAAAAGCCTCGTGCAGGATGCGCGCGAGATCATTCACGTCCTTCACCAGCCAATTGTGCTTGGTGCAAGGTCGCGTGATGCCGACCGTGTCGCATTCCTGAAATGCGTCCATGCCGATCAAATGAGTGGGCACCTGCCCCGTCAGGCAAACCATGGGGATCGAATCAAGCAGCGCGTCGGTGAGGCCGGTAACCGCATTGGTGGCCCCGGGGCCGGAGGTAACCAGCACCACGCCGCATTTGCCGGTGGAGCGCGCATAGCCTTCGGCCGCATGGGTTGCCCCCTGCTCATGGCGCACCAGCACGTGCTTGACCTTGTCCTGCTGGAAAATCTCGTCGTAAATGGGAAGCACGGCGCCCCCGGGATAGCCAAAGACATGCTCTACCCCGTGATCGGCCAAAGCCTTCAGCACGATCTCGGCACCCGACATTAATTCGCCCGTAACCATTTCAAACCTCTTTATTCCAGCCACTTCGTTTCACATGAACCTGCCATTCAGGCAATAAAAAAGGCCCCCTTAAGGAGCCTGTTTCGCGCAACACCGAGTATCCCGGAGGGTTAACCCTCCGCGGTGCTACGCGATCCCACGACAATAAGAATGCTGTTCATACAGCGCTTCTACCCAGCCCGAGGGAAGAAATCAAGCGCCCCCTACGAAATTCGTTAACCGCTTATGACTTGTCAGCCTGGCCCCGCCACCAGGTGAGCTGGCGTTTGATGTATTGCCGGGTTGCCGTTTTGGCCAGAACCACCGCTTCCTGCAGGGATATTTCCCCGCGCAAATGACGAGTGAGTTCGGGAGCCCCAATGGCCTTCAGCATCGGCAAAACACTCCCATACTTAAGGAGCGGCCGCACTTCCTCGAGTGCCCCGGCCGCCATCATCTGGTCAAACCGGCGTTCGGCCCGGTTGTAGAGTTCCTCGCGCGGCACATCGACGATATGGCGCTCGACGGCCACATCTTTGAGAAAGGCATGGGATTGCGCTTCCGCCTGCCAATGGGAAAGCGGCTGCCCGGTGCCCTCGATCACCTCCAGGGCGCGCGCCAGACGTTGCCGGTCATTGGGCTTCAGTGCCTTGGCACTTTCCTTGTCACGGCGGATAAGCTCCCCATAAAGATCACCTTCAAAGCTCCGCCATTTCTCGCGGATATCCGGGTCGATGGGAGGAACTTCGGCCAGCCCCCGCTCCAGCGCCATGAAATACATTCCGGTTCCGCCCGTAATGATCGGTAGCTTGCCGGCAGCCCACGCCGATTCAATTTCGCGTTTGGCATCCGCCAGCCAGTGGGCAACCGAATAGGCATCGAGCCCTGATACATGGCCGTAAAGCCGGTGCGGAGCCGCGTGCAGTTCCGCGTCAGATGGCCGGGCGGAAAGGATGCGCAGTTCCTTGTAAACCTGCAGCGCGTCCGCATTGATGATGACACCATCTCGCTCCCTGGCTAGCGTCAGGGCAAGGGCAGACTTGCCGCTGGCGGTGGGGCCTGCAATAAGCAACGCAGATTTGGCTTTGGTCGGGTTCATCATGACATCGGTTCTTGTTCTCATAGCAGCCCCGGGCTCCAACGCAATAAATGACGCGGTGCTCGACCTCGTGGGAACGCCACCCCTCTGGCTGTCCAAAGGCGAGGCGGCGGAGTTTACAGCGCCTGACGATGTTGAAAAAGTCCGCCAGGCCCTGGCCCCCTTCCCCATTGATGTGAATCTGGTTTCCAAAGCCAACCGCCGCAAGAGGTTGCTCATTGCCGACATGGATTCGACTATGATCCAGCAGGAATGCATCGATGAGTTGGGCATCGTGGTGGGCCTTGGCGACAAGATCAAAGCCATTACGGTTCGCGCCATGCGCGGTGAGATCGATTTCGCCGAAGCACTGCGTGAGCGCGTGGGGCTGATGGCAGGGCTCGATGCCAAGGTTATCGACACCATCCTGCGCGAGCGCATCACCTTCATGCCCGGCGGTAAAACCCTGGTCGCCACCATGAAGGCGCAGCCGGCTTACACTGCCCTGGTCTCCGGCGGCTTCCGGCAATTCACCGCGAAGGTCGCGGCCAGCATCGGCTTTCACACCAATGAGGCCAATGATCTCATCATCGAAAATGGCAAGCTGACCGGAAAGGTGGCGGAACCCATTCTTGGCAAGGAAGCCAAGCTTGCTGCCCTCAACCATCTCAGCCTGGTGAACGGCCTGACCCCCGCCGATGCCATTGCCGTGGGCGACGGCGCCAATGACATCCCCATGCTGCAAGCCGCCGGCATGGGCGTGGCGCTGCACGCCAAGCCGAAAGTGCAGGAAGCAGTCCCACTCCGCATCGCCCACGGCGACCTGACCGCCCTGCTCTATCTGCAGGGATACAAGAAGGCGGAGTTTATCTAACGCAACTAATTACTTCTTCAGCTTCAGCGCGATAAAGCGCATCTCCGTTTGCTTGCCGCCTTTTGAGACCAGCAGGAGAACTGAATTCTTTCCCGCCTTTTCGGCCTCGGCAATGCTGGCGGAAATGTCTGCGGCACCAGTCACGGCCTTTTCGCCGGCTTCAGTGATCACATCACCTGGTTCAATCCGTTTGTCGGCAGCCGCGCTGTCGGCTGTCACTTCGGTGACAACCGCGCCCTTGATCTCGGCATCAATGGTGTATTTCTGGCGGAGTTCATCGGTCATAGAACTGACCGTCATGCCAAGCACCGTTAAGACGGCAGGCGCTGGCGCACCCCCCGTGGTGCTGTCCTGCTGGGCCACGACTTTTTCGCCGTCCTCAAGCCGGCCGACTTCCGCCATGAGCTGAAGCTCCTTGCCCTTGCGGAAAATCTTGATCGGCACTTTCTTGCCGATCTCCGTGTCCGCCACAATGCGCGGCAGATCGCGCATCGCATTGACAGGCTTGCCGTTGAATTCGATCACCACGTCGCCCGGCTCGATGCCGGCTTTTTCAGCAGGACCGGTCTTGGTCACATCGGCAATCAGGGCGCCGCGCGCCTTGCCCATGGCCATGCTCTCGGCAATATCGTCGGTCACCGACTGGATCTTGACGCCAAACCAGCCACGGCGCGTTTCGCCAAACTTCACCAATTGATCGACAACGCCTTTGGCCGTGTTGGCGGGCACCGAAAAACCAATGCCGACGGAACCGCCGGTGGGCGAGAAGATCGCTGTGTTGATCCCGACCACTTCACCCTTCAAATTGAAAAGAGGGCCGCCGGAATTGCCCTTGTTGATGGCCGCATCCGTCTGGAGGAAATCATCATAAGGGCCGGCATTGATATCGCGGTTGCGCGCCGAGACAATGCCCAGTGACACGGAGCCGCCAAGGCCGAAAGGATTCCCGATGGCCATCACCCATTCGCCGATGCGCAGCACGTCGCTGTCGCCAAAGGCCACCACCGGCAGCGGCGTCTCGGACTTGACACGGATGACCGCCAGATCGGTTTTCGGATCGCGGCCGACCAGCTCGGCCTTCAGAATGGTTGAATCCTGGAAATGCACTTCGATGGACTCGGCCCCTTCAACCACATGGTTGTTGGTGACGATGAGGCCGCTCGCGTCGATCACAAAGCCCGACCCCATGGAACTGACCGAACGGTCCTGCGGCTCTGGCGGCTGGCCCTTCCGCTGCTTCTTCAAAAACTCGTCGAAGAAATCCTTGAAGGGAGAATTTTCGGGAAGATCGGGCATCTGCAGGGTGGGCCCTCCCGCGTCCGATTTGGTCTGAACCGAAATTTCAACCACCGAGGGAAGCAGACGTTCCGCTAGGTCTGCAACCGAGGGAAGCTCCTCAAGCTGTGCCAGCGCCGGCGGCGTAGAAAGCGGTGAAACAACAAAACCAAGGCTCAACAGGCCAAGCGCCACGCCACCAAAAAGGTTACGCACAATTCTGATCCCTGCCGTCATGTAAGCCGCCTCCAGAAAGTCCTCAGACAAAAAATGCTTTTACCATCCAAACCATGAAAACTCCAAAGCCCACGGCGGCCAGGCCGCCCATGCGGAGCGCGTCATCCCCGACGTTTTCCATGGCTTTCATCATATTTTTCAAATGCCCCGGAACCAAGGCATAAAGAAGGCCCTCGATCACGAAAACGAGACCAAGGGCCATCAGCAAGTCTTGCGTCATTGGGCCGGTGCGGCAGGCGCGGCGGTTCCGCTATTTTTTTTGTCGAAACCGAAATACTTGAAGAACTCCGAGTCGGGGTTCAGCACCATGGTTGTGCCGTCGGCCCCTATGCTCTTGGTATAGGCCTGCATCGACCGATAGAAGCTGAAGAACTCCGGGTCCTGCTGGAAAGCCTGGGCGAACACCTTGTTGCGTTCGCCGTCGCCTTCACCCCTGATGATTTCAGACTGGCGCTGGGCATCGGCAAGCTTTACCGTATAGGTGCGGTCCGTTTCGGCATTCATCCGTGTCTTGGTCGCCTCGCCCTTGGAGCGGATATCGGCAGCCAGCGCGTTGCGTTCGGATTCCATGCGGTTGTAGGTCTGTTCAAGAACATTCTCGTTCAAATCCGTGCGGCGCACCCGGACGTCAACGATCTCGATGCCGAAGGTATCTGCTTCCTTGCGCAACTCGTCGCGGATTTCGCGCATCATCACGGCCCGGTCAGAAGACAGGGCCGCATCAAATGAACGGCGGCCATAGGTCTGCCGCAGGGCGGAATCAAGCCGTGCCGCAACACGGGCCTCGGCCTGCACAAGATCGGCGCCAAGCGTCTCACGGAACAGCCTCGTGTCGGAAATCCGCGCCAGGGTGATGGCATTCACGATGTAAACCTGGCTGGCGATGTCCTGCACGGGCCGGTCATTGTTTTCCCAGATCAGCATGCGGTCTTCGATAAGCGTCACGCTATCGGCGAACGGTACCTTGAAATACAGGCCAGGTTCTTCAACCGAACGGTTGATTTCGCCAAAGCGCAAAACCAGCGCTTTTTGGCGCTCGTCCACCACGAAGTAAGAAGAATAGGCGATGAAGGCGATGATCGCCACCACAATGCCCAGGATGTTTTTAAAGCTGCTCATGTGAATGTCCCAATTCTGAGTTACTGGCCAGGCGTGGCAGCACGTTTTTGAATTTCTGGAAGCGGCAGGTAAGGCACAACGCCCGATCCGCCTTGGCCGCCCTCGATGATCACCTTGTTCGATTTGGAAAGTATCCCTTCCATCGTTTCCAGGTAAATCCGCTGGCGCGTCACGTCCTTGGCATTCTTGTATTCATTGTAAACCGAGAGAAAACGCGCCGCTTCGCCCTGCGCTTCAAACACCACGCGGGCCTTGTAGCCGGTGGCGTCTTCAACCAGCTTGGCGGCTTCGCCTTCCGCCAGCTGAAC
>JBBQNU010000034.1:0-23070 GCA_038330285.1 Hyphomicrobiales bacterium
GAAGGCCTGGGACCTGGGAACAATCTTCAGAAGCGGGGCCATGATGGCCGCATGGCCACGGGTTTCCAGCTTTGCCTTTAACGGAAGCGCGTCTTCTTCGGGCCTTGTGATGATGAGACGCATCAGAATGCGATCAACGCGCCGCCAAGCGCCTTCACTTCCTTGCCTGCATCTTCGCCCATTTTTGCCGCATCGTTTGCAGAGCCTGTACGGGTGGTTTCAAAACAATGGACGCCATCGGGTGTCAGGGCGTGGCCGCGGAAACTCAGGACATTGTTCGCAAGCATTGCGAGGCCGGCAAGCGGCGAGCGGCAGGAACCATCAAGGGCCTTGAGGAAGGCGCGTTCACAGGTGACGGCGAGTTCGCTTTGGCGATGATTGATGGCATTCAGCAGCTTGCGCGTCACTTCATCATCTTCGCGGATTTCAATGCCGACGGCGCCCTGGGCAATGGCGGGCAGCATGATCTCCACCGGAATGGCCGCAGTTATCTTGTCGGCAAAGCCCAGGCGGTTGAGGCCGGCGCAGGCAAGGAAAGTGGCGTCGGCAACCCCTTCCGCCAATTTGCGCAGCCGCGTTTCAACATTGCCGCGAAACTGCACGGTTTTCAGATCAGGACGCAGTCTCAGCACTTGCGCCGTACGGCGAACCGATGAGGAGCCGATGATGGCACCTGTTTTGAGTTCGGCCAGGGAACTGGCAACGGGACTCATGAACGCATCCCGCGGGTCTTCTCGGGGGAGGACGGCGGCCATGGCGAGGCCGCTTGGAAGATTGGCCGGCAGGTCCTTCATGGAATGAACCGCGAGCTGGATTTCGCCTGTAAGCAAAGCCTCTTCGATTTCCTTGGTGAAAAGGCCCTTGCCGCCGATTTCATTAAGCGGCCGGTCCTTGATGCGGTCTCCCGTGGTCGTA
This sequence comes from Hyphomicrobiales bacterium, assembly GCA_038330285.1. Taxonomy (GTDB): domain Bacteria; phylum Pseudomonadota; class Alphaproteobacteria; order Rhizobiales; family Aestuariivirgaceae; genus Aestuariivirga. The sequence goes on from JBBQNU010000034.1 coordinate 916, forward strand.
ATCGAGACAATTTCGATGTCTGAGGGGTCAAGGCCATGGGCGGCAATCAGGCGGTCGCGGGTTTCGCGGGCCTGGACAAGGGCCAGGGGCGACCCCCGGGTTCCAATTTTAATACGCGGCATTTGCAAGTTATATCCGGTGGATGCTAGAGCGGGGCCCCGTTCTAGCCGCTAAATTGTGAGACGTCATCCATTACCCATGGCCGCAGCTCCATTCCATATCCTAGGTATCGAGACGTCCTGTGATGAAACGGCGGCCGCCGTCATTCGCCGCAATGCTGATGGAAGCGGGGAAATCGTCAGCAATATCGTGCTTTCGCAGATTGAGGACCACGCGCCTTATGGCGGCGTGGTGCCGGAAATCGCGGCGCGGGTTCACATCAAGCATCTGGACCGTTTAATCGCGCAGGCCATGGACGAGGCAGGGATTTCATTCTCGAAGCTTGATGGCGTTGCGGCAACGGCGGGGCCGGGGCTTCTGGGCGGCGTCATCATCGGCCTAACCACGGCCAAGGCCATCGCCATGGCGCATGGCAAGCCCTTGCTTGCCATCAACCATCTCGAAGGGCACGCGCTCACGCCGCGCTTGCTGGAGCCTTGCCCCTTTCCCTATTTGCTCCTGTTGATTTCCGGCGGGCACACGCAGTTTCAGTTGGTTGAGGGTGTGGGGCGCTACCACAGGCTGGGCACGACCATCGACGATGCCCTGGGGGAGGCTTTCGACAAGACGGCAAAGCTGTTGGGTCTGGGTTATCCCGGCGGCCCGCTGGTGGAACAATATGCGCGCAAGGGCAACGCGCGGCGCTTTGATTTCCCGCGCCCCCTCAGGGGGCGGAAGGACTGCAACTTTTCCTTTTCCGGATTGAAGACCGCGGTGCGCGAGGCGGTGAATGATCTCGGTCATTTGTCGGAACAGGACATTGCGGATGTTTGCGCAAGCTTTGAACTGGCGGTGGCTGAAACACTGCAGGACAGGTTGAAGATGGCCTTTGCAATTTTTCGGGAAGCCCATCCGGAGATGAAGGAACCTGCCCTGATTGTGGCTGGTGGCGTTGCGGCGAACATGACGTTGAAATCCGTTCTGGCCACGTCGGCCAAAGAATTTGGCTTCAAGCTCATTGTTCCGCCCGCCAGCCTTTGCACGGACAATGCGGCGATGATTGCCTGGGCCGGAGCCGAACGCCTGACTCTCGGCCTTGTCGATGATCTTAGTTTTATGGCGCGGGCCCGCTGGCCGCTTGATGAAGTTTCGACGCCCATTTATGGCTCCGGCAAATTGGGGGCGAAGGTTTGAAGCGGCGCATCGCCATTGCGGGAAATGGCGCCTGGGGCCAGGCGCTGGCCCAGGTTGCACGGACCGCGGGCCATGACGTCAGCATGTGGTCACGGCAAAAATCCGATGTGGTTTCGTTTGCAAGCCTCGATGCCATCATCGTGGCGGTGCCGGCGCAGGCGGTGCGCGAAGTGCTGACACTGATCAAGCCGCCGAAAGGCATTCCGCTGATCATCAGCGCCAAGGGCATTGAACAGCAGACGGCCAAATTCATGAATGAAGTGGTTGCGGAAGTTGTGCCGGGAGCGCACACTTTTGTGCTTTCGGGCCCGAGTTTCGCAAGCGATGTGTTAAAAGGCCTGCCAACTGCCGTCACGCTCGCCGCGCCCACCTTGGCGGAAGCCGGGGAATGGGCCCAGGCCCTTTCCCTTCCGGCGTTCCGGGTTTACGGCTCCGACGATGTTCTGGGCGTTGAAATCGGCGGCGCATTAAAGAATGTCCTGGCCATTGCCTGCGGCATCTCCGATGGCAAGGGCCTTGGGGACAGCGCCCGGGCGGCGCTGACGACGCGGGGCTTTGCCGAGCTGATGCGCTTCGGCAAAAAACTGGGGGCAAAGCCTGAAACCTTGACAGGGCTTGCGGGCCTTGGTGATCTGCTGCTCACCTGTTCCAGCCATCAATCGCGCAATTATTCATTTGGCTTCGCGATCGGGCAGGGCTCTACGGCTAGCGCGGCGCTGGCTGCATCACGCGGCGTTGTGGAAGGCGCGCATACGGCGAGGGTTGCGCAGGCCCTTGCCATGCGGCATGAGGTTGATATGCCCATTGTGGCGGCGGTTTCGGCGATCATAGATCATGGCGTGGAGCCAGCCCAGGAAATTGCCAGGCTTCTGGCACGGCCGGTCCGCGAAGAAATCAGATAGGGAGACGACATGCTTTTTGCGTTGATATGTACCGACAAGCCAAACAGCCTTGAGCTGCGGCAGCAATCACGGCCCGACCACCTCAAATTCCTCGATGGTCTCGGCGGCAGCCTGAAGGCAGCGGGTCCCTTCACCGACGATGAGGGAAAGCCCACAGGCACTCTGGTGATTATCGAGGCCGCAAATCGCGCGGCGATTGCGGAGATCGCGGGGCGCGATCCTTACGCGGTTGCCGGGCTTTTTTCCTCCGTCGAAATCAAGCCTTGGAAGTGGCTGATCAAAAATCCGGAGGCGTGAGCATGGCCTACTGGCTTTTCAAATCGGAACCGGGCGTTTGGTCATGGGACATGCAGAAGGACAAGGGGAAAACCGGCGAGGAATGGACCGGGGTTCGCAATTACCAGGCGCGCAACAACATGCGTTTGATGAAGCTTGGCGAGAAAGGTTTTTTCTATCACTCGAATGAATCGCGGGCGATTGTCGGCATCGTCGAGGTGTGCAAGCTGGCGCACAAGGACTCGACCGCCGACGTCGACACCTGGGAATGCGTTGATATCCGCGCGCTGATCGATGTGCCGAAGCCGGTTTCCCTTGACGACATCAAGCTGGACAAGCGCCTGAAGGAAATGGTTCTGGTGAAGAACTCGCGCCTTTCGGTGCAGCCGGTGACGGCGGAGGAATGGAAAATCATCTGCGATCTCGGTGGGGTCAAAACACCGCCTCGGCTGACGTGAGCAAGGCGGAGTTCATCCGGCAAAATACAAGTGTGATGTCGCCGCCGCTGGTGCCGGAAATAAAATTGCATCTGGCCCATGAGGCCGTACCCCTGTGGCAGAAGACTGAGGAAGAGCTTGGTGAAATGGGCCTGGCCCCGCCGTTTTGGGCCTTTGCCTGGGCGGGCGGGCAGGCCTTGGCGCGCTACGTGCTGAATCATTCCAGCATAGTTAAAAATCTCCGGGTTCTGGATTTGGCGACAGGTTCCGGTCTGGTGGCCATTGCCGCGGTGCAGGCAGGCTCCGCCTCGATAGTCGCAACCGACATTGATGAATTTGCGACGACCGCAGCGCAGATGAATGCCGACCTCAATCAGGTGAGCCTCGACATCAAATTGGAGGATGTGCTGCATCAGCAACCGCCACCCGCTGATGTCATTCTTGTCGGCGATCTGTTTTATGAAAAGACTTTGGCTGCACGTTGTTTGGCATGGCTGCGGCAGGCACAGGGGCAAGGCGCCAAAATATTCATTGGCGATCCGGGGCGAAGCTATTTGCCGAAGGAGCAGTTAAAAAAACTGGCTGAATATAATGTTCCCGTAACGCGCGAACTTGAAGACTCGGAAATCAAGAAGACGGCTGTGTGGACTTTATAGGAAATCCCATGAATTGGTGCGAGTTTTCCGGATGAATGCAGGCTCTCAAGCAGTGGGAATTCTTGTATGGAATCTGCAGCGTAAGGAGCTCAACTCTACAGCCGCTGCTGCACAAGTAGAAACTATAAAAAAATGTGCGCCAGACATCGGCATTTTGACGGAGACCTGGATTGGTTGGTCTGACATCTTGGGTGGAAATGAGGTTTCAGCATATGGAGCAGTCTGGTCACCGACACATGCAGATGAACGAAAGATTTTGCTCTGGAGTGCCAAACCTTGGAAGGATCTGGAATTGTTGGCCTTTGATGGCTCGCCGGTCGGTCGCATTGTAGCAGCCACAACGGAAACACCCATAGGCTCATTGAGGGTTGTAGGTGTTTGCATACCCTATCACGGTGCAAACATGCAGCGGAAGTTCAGCCCGGCTCCGATGTGGTGGGAACATCGACATTATCTTGTGGAGATGATTAAGTTCATTGGGCGCCAGCCCAAGACGATACCATTGGTAATTGGCGGAGACTTCAACCAACGCATACCAGGCAGGTTCGCACCAAAGGAACTGCAAGCATCACTCATTCAGGCACTTGTGGGGACCACACTACATACCAGCGGGGAAATTGGCGAAGAGCGGATCAGGTTGATTGACCACTGCGCCACTACAGACAATTTGGTGATGGAGGAGCTGAATCTTGTTCATGCCCCGATTCTTGGCGGTACGGCAGTCAGTGATCACACTGGTGTCACCATAAGGATGGGCAGACGCGACTGATGCGGAAATCAAGAAGACGTCTGTGTGGCAACTGCGGGCCTGACGGATGAGCCGGTGTTGTTGAGCCAGAGCGCCAGCATCAAAATCGACAGGGATATCCAAAGCCAGATATCGGCGCCGCCGCCATAGAAGAGTATGGCGAAAAGCACGGCGGCGGGCGTTGAAACATACACCGCCTGAATGGTGTAAACCGCGCCCTTGTCACGGATAAGGGTGAAGAAGGCGATGCGTTCGATGATCCACAGGATTCCTGCCACGAGAACCGTCCAATAGGCCAGAAGCTCCGGCGTGGCTGGCCCCCAGGGAGCCGCGAAATAGAGCATGAATGGCACCGCCACGAGCCCGGACCAGAAGCTTTCGGACGCGCCAATTGAATAGACATCCCTGTCCTTTGGCCAGAAGTGGGCAGCGTACCAGTTATAGCCCGTATACATGATGGGTGCGCTAAAGGCTGCCAGGGTCCACCAGGAAATTTGCCCGGACAGCATGCCTTCGCGCGAAAGAATGAGAATGGCGCTCGATGCAAAACCGGCGGCAACGGCAAGCAAGCGGCGCGGCACGGCGTTTTCGCGGCCGGTGGACAGCGCGATCACATAGTTGAAGAAGGGGGCGGTGGAGACGATCAGTGCCATTTCAGTGGCGGGCAGGTGGCGGATCAAATAGAGGCCGATGGCGAAGGGAACGTTGAGGAGAATGGCGCAGCCCAAGCCGAAAATAATGACCTCGCGGCTGTAATCAAGTTTTGTGCCCGCCAACCGGGCGGCAACCACAAGACCAAGGCCCACGCCAAAGCCCGCGTACACAATGACATGGCTTATCGGCATGTCCTGCAGCGCCATGGCCTTGTAGAGCGATTGGGAGAGACCCCAAAACAGCCCTAAAAATATGAAATAGAGAAAATGGCGGGAAATGATCATGGTTGCTGTATGGCACCTGCTTAAACTTTAGGCTACTTGATAGGCACGCAGAACTGACCCTACATTGCGGCATAACAAACGAGGAATACGCCCATGTCAGCCCATATTTATCCGGTTCCCGCCAGCTGGAAAAAGCGCGCCTTCATCGATGAGGCGGGCTACAAGGCGATGTATGCGGAGTCGGTGAAAAGTCCCGACAAGTTCTGGGCGAAGCAGGCCAAGCGGCTGGACTGGTTCAAGGCGCCGACAAAAATCAAGAACACTTCCTTTGCCTATGAGAAGGTTTCCATCAAGTGGTTCGAGGATGGGATTCTCAATGTTTCCTACAACTGCATTGACCGGCATCTGAAGAAGCGGGCCAACCAGACGGCGATCATCTGGGAAGGCGACAACCCTTACGACGACAAGAAAATCACCTACGGCGAGCTCCATGCGCATGTGTGCCGCATGGCCAATGTGATGAAGCGCCATGGCGTAAAGAAGGGCGACCGGGTGACCATCTACATGCCGATGATACCCGAGGCGGCCTATGCGATGCTGGCCTGCACCCGGATCGGCGCCGTGCACTCCATCGTGTTCGGCGGCTTTTCGCCGGATTCGCTTGCCGGGCGCATCAATGACTGCGATTCGAAATTCGTGATAACGGCTGACGAAGGGGTCCGGGCGGGAAAAAAGATCCCGCTCAAGGTGAATACCGACGAGGCGCTCAAGAAATGCGCCGGCAACGAAAAGGTGCTGGTCATCCGCCGGACCGGCGGGGCCGTGCCTTTCGACGCGGCCCGCGACTTTTGGTATCATGAGGAAGCGGCAAAAGTTTCCGCCGACTGCAAACCGGAGAAAATGAAGGCGGAGGATCCGCTGTTCATTCTTTACACGTCAGGCTCCACTGGCAAGCCCAAGGGCGTGTTGCACACCACGGGCGGCTATCTGGTTTATGCGGCGATGACGCACCAGTATATTTTCGATTACCATGACGGCGACATTTACTGGTGCACGGCGGATGTGGGCTGGGTGACGGGCCACAGCTATATCGTTTATGGGCCGCTGGCGAACGGGGCCATCACGCTGATGTTCGAGGGGGTGCCGAACTACCCGACGAACTCACGTTTCTGGGAGGTCATCGACAAGCACCAGGTCAACACCTTCTACACGGCGCCGACGGCGATCCGGGCCTTGATGGGTGCCGGGGAAGACCCCGTCACCAAGACCTCGCGCAAATCCCTGCGGCTGCTGGGCACGGTGGGCGAGCCGATCAATCCGGAAGCCTGGGAATGGTATCACCGCGTCGTGGGCGATGGCCGCTGCCCGATCGTGGACACATGGTGGCAGACGGAGACGGGCGCGGCGCTGATCTCGCCGCTGCCGGGGGCCACAAAACTCAAGCCGGGCTCAGCGACACTGCCGTTCTTCGGCTGCCAGCCTGCCCTCGTCGACGAGAAGGGCGCTTTCCTCGAGGGGGCCACCTCGGGCAATCTGGTCATTCTCGATTCGTGGCCGGGCCAGATGCGGACGGTTTACGGCGACCATGACCGTTTCGTGCAAACCTACTTCTCCACCTACAAGGGCATGTATTTCACCGGCGACGGCTGCCGGCGCGATGAGGATGGCTACTACTGGATCACGGGGCGGGTTGATGACGTGCTCAATATTTCGGGCCACCGGCTTGGCACGGCGGAAGTCGAGTCGGCACTTGTCTCGCATGAAAAAGTTTCGGAAGCGGCGGTTGTCGGCTATCCGCACGACATCAAGGGACAGGGGATTTATTGTTATGTCACCCTGATGGTGGGCCAAACCGGCAGTGATGACTTGCGGAAGGATCTGGTAGCCCATGTGCGCAAGGAAATCGGGCCGTTCGCCACGCCAGACAGGATCCAGTTTTCCCCGGGACTTCCCAAGACGCGCTCGGGCAAAATCATGCGGCGCATCCTGCGCAAGATTGCCGAGGATGACTTTGGCTCGCTTGGCGATACCTCCACCCTCAATGATCCAACGGTGGTGGATGATTTGATTGCGAACAGGCAGAATAAGAAAACCTAGGCGCCTTCGGCCCTGAATCCCGGGTTTGCTGCAAACAGGGGAACCTTGGGGCGCCGAAAGCGTTAAACTTATGCGCCGCACCTGTGCGGCTACTCAATAAACAGTCTGGAGTTCCCCCATGAAACACTTATCGGAAAACACCCGGGTTCTTGTGGCCGATGGGGCGCATGCCCTTGTCTTGCGCAATGATGGCGACGGAGCATTTCCGAACCTCAGGCTGGAACGGAGCTATGGACAGGACAATCCCGCCACCCGTGATCAGGGAAGCGACAAGCCGGGCCGTACGAATGACAGCCTGGGACGCAAATCCGCGATGGAAGCAGCGGACTATCACCGTATTGCCGAAGACCGTTTTGTGCAGAGAATCGCCGATGACATGGCCAAGGACTTGAAGGCAGGGGCTTTCACCAGCTTCGTCCTTGCAGCACCCGCCATCGCGCTGGGCGAGTTCCGCAAGGCTTCCACGAGCGCCTTGACGGACGTGACCATTTTGGAGATCGACAAGGACCTGACCAATCATCCCATCGACAAGATCGAGAAGATTGTGATCAAGGCGCTGGAAGACGCGAAGGCGTAAGCGGGGCCTTATCTTCTTTTAATGGGGGCGTAGTTCGCTCAGTTTGTCATCGCCGGATTTATTCCGGCGACCCATTCATCTACATGCTCCCAAGTTCGAACGTGTTTAACCATGGGTCCCCGCAATAAATGCTGGGATGACAGGTGGGGTGGTAGTGGCGCGGGAGCCAAACTTAATTATTTCTCATCCTGTGGGCGAGTGATTAGGGCGGGGATCGCTCCCGCGGCACAGAATCAGGAAGGATTTTTCTCACGTCTTCGCGTCCATTCATTTGCGGCGTCAGCCATGGTTTTGGGCTTGCCGTTCTTGAGCCAGGCCATGAATGGGCGGTCAAACTTGAAATGGCCGCCGCATTCAGCCTTGAAGAAGCGCCGGACGTTCTGGGTACTCCGGTAGGATGCCGTAATTGGTGTTTCCGGAGTGATCTTGTCCTTGTGCCAATCGAAATTTGCCATGCCCGCCAGCCTGCCACAATCTTGCCAATAGTCCAGAGCTAGAAATCCTCAGGAGACAGGGATCTTTGATGAATCGGCGGAACTTCATAATTGGCGCGGTGGCGATGGTGCCGGGTTCGGCCTTTGCGGCGGCCAAGAAGAAGGTCGTTGCCTATCGCGGGGCGGAGGTTGTTGAGTTTATAACCCCGGAAAAGCGCGGCACTGTGATCGTCAATACCGAGGAAAAAGCCCTCTATCACATCATCGGGCGGGAAACGGCGATCCGCTATGGCGTGGCTGTGGGAAAGGACGGCTTCGACTGGGCGGGCATCGCCAAGGTGGGGCGGAAGGTGCAATGGCCGACATGGACGCCGCCGACCTCGATGATCAGGCGGCGGCCGGACCTGGAAAAATGGCGCAACGGCATGCCCGGCGGGCGGGAAAATCCGCTTGGCGCACGGGCCATCTATCTGTTTGCCGGAGGCCGCGACACGCTGTTTCGCATTCACGGGACCAATGAGCCGCAGTCAATCGGCACGGCGGCGTCATCGGGTTGCATCCGCATGCTGAACGAGGAAGTGTCCGAGCTTTATGAGAGTGTGCAGATAGGCACGAAGGTCATTGTGATTTAGGCGCGCGTTAATTGCAGCCGCGATACCAGCCCATGTCGACGTGCAGATGATCTTGATGGTCGGCGTTGTAGTCTGGGCTGAGGACCAGATTGAAATAATCACAGGCCCCGTTGCGCACCTCGTGCAGGAATTCCGCCGGCGGCTGGCTGCCTTGCCACTGCTGCTTGAGGGAAATGAGTTTTCCACCGCGCAGGCGAAAGCCTGAAATATCGAAGGCATTGGCGGCGGCGTGTTCGCTCGTGGCAGAGGAACCGCGGATGTTGCGGCAGGAATAGGAGCCGAAATGGAGGATTTCGGTGACCGGCTTGTTAAAATATTTGCGGGCGGCGGGCTGTACAACGTTGTACTCCCACATGAAGAGGCGGGCGGCGATGGCGCAGCGGGTTTCTTCCACGCGCAGCGTTGCCGTTGAAAGGCCGGCAAGCTTGATGGTGTCCTGCCTGATGCATTGCGCCGTATCGGTTCGTGCCGGTTCGATGGCCACGGGTTTACCGGCGCGGGCGAAAGCAGCGCGGCAATTTTCCGCGCTGGAATCGATGCGTTTCAGCTTGAAGGGCGTGAGCAGGTTTGGCGCGGCGTTGAGATCGGGCAAGGCAAAGGGATCGTATTCCCGGGGCCATTCAAAATATCCCAGCCGGGAGAGGCCATAGGCTGTCACGATAAGTACAAGGATGAGCGCCAGAAGAAAGCGCAGACGGCGGAAGGAAAGCGACATTTGCGGTTTCTATAAGACTTTTTGCCCATTTGCCATGTTGCGGCGCACAAGCTAAAAGAAAGACAGGATTTCGAGGCGATTGAATGGCAAACGACAAGTCTGCGGCGCGCCCCCTGTCGCCGCATCTGCAAATTTACCGGCCCATGCTCACAATGATGATGTCGATCATGCACCGCATTACGGGAGTCGGCCTTTATTTCGGGATTATCCTTTTGGTCTGGTGGCTGACGGCGGCTTCCATTTCCGATGGCTATTTCGAATTCGTGCAGGGATTTTTCGGCCACTGGTTTGGCAAGCTGCTGCTGTTTGGTTTTACCTGGGCGCTGATCCACCACGCGCTGGGCGGGCTTCGGCATTTGCTATGGGACACGGGGCGGGGCTTTGATCTCCACTTGGTGGAGTGGCTGGCGCGGGCCAATCTTGCGGGCTCTATTGTTCTTACACTTTTGCTTTGGGCTGTCGGTTACGGGGTGATGGCATGACCCCCGATAAATCCGGGACGCGGCATTTCTGGCAGCAGCGGGCAACCGCCGTTGCGAATGTGCCGCTGGTTTTGTTTTTGCTGTGGTTCATCGTTTCACATCTGGGCGCTGCGCGGGCCGAGGTTGTGGCGAGCCTGCAGAATCCGATTAACGCCATCCTGCTCGTGCTTTCGTTTGCTTCGATTCTCTGGCACATGCGGCTGGGCATGGAGATGGTGCTTGAGGACTATGTGCATGACGGGCGCATGCTTCGCGCCAGCCTGCTGCTCAATACACTGTTCACGGCGGCTGCCGGCGTGGCAGCGCTTTTTGCGATTTTAAGAATGAGTTTTGGAAGCTGATGGCCACCAGGAATTCCTACCCCATAACCGACCACAGCTTTGATGTAGTCGTCGTCGGCGCCGGGGGCGCTGGTTTGCGCGCCACGCTTGGAGCGTCCCAGGCGGGATTGAAAACGGCCTGCATCTCGAAGGTTTTCCCGACGCGCTCGCATACGGTGGCGGCGCAAGGCGGCATTGCCGCTTCGCTTGGCAACATGGGGGCCGATGACTGGCGCTGGCACATGTATGACACGGTCAAGGGCGCCGACTGGCTGGGCGACCAGGACGCCATTGAATATCTCTGCCGCCAGGCGCCAACCGCCGTCTATGAGCTTGAGCATTTCGGCATGCCGTTTTCGCGCACTGAAGACGGCCGGATTTACCAGCGGCCCTTCGGCGGCATGATGCAGAATTTCGGCGAAGGTCCGCCGGCGCAGCGCACCTGTGCGGCGGCTGACCGCACGGGCCATGCCATGCTGCACACGCTTTATGGCCAGTCACTGCGTTATGAGACGGAATTCTTCATCGAGTATTTCGCGCTCGATCTGATCATGGAAGACGGCGTGTGCCGGGGCGTCATGGCGCTGTCGATGGAAGACGGCACCATCCACAGGTTCAGGGCGCATAAAACCATTCTGGCCACGGGCGGCTATGGCCGGGCCTATTTCACGGCGACATCAGCGCATACTTGCACGGGGGACGGCAATGCCATGGTGCTGCGCGCCGGGCTGCCGCTGCAAGACATGGAATTCGTGCAGTTCCATCCCACCGGCATTTACGGGGCGGGCTGCCTGATTACCGAGGGGGCGCGGGGCGAGGGCGGTTATCTCACCAATTCGGAAGGCGAGCGTTTCATGGAACGCTATGCGCCATCGGCCAAGGATCTCGCTTCACGCGATGTGGTGTCGCGCTCGATGACGATTGAAATCCGCGAGGGCCGGGGCGTTGGGCCGCTGAAGGATCATATCCATTTGCATCTCGAACATCTCGATCCCGCCGTATTGCATGAGCGGCTGCCCGGCATTTCGGAATCGGCGCGGATTTTCGCAGGCGTTGACCTGACGCGCGAACCCATTCCGATCCTGCCCACGGTGCATTACAACATGGGCGGCATCCCCACGAATTATCATGGGGAGGCCTTGGCGGGGGATGCGAAGAATCCCGAGAAGACCGTTCCCGGGCTGATGGCGGTGGGCGAGGCAGCCTGTGTCTCCGTGCACGGAGCAAATCGCCTGGGGAGCAATTCGCTGATTGATCTCGTGGTGTTTGGCCGGGCGGCGGGCCTCAAGTGCATTGAGGACATCAAGCCGAAAGCGCCGCATAAGGAGTTGAAGAAGGATGCGGGCGAGGCGGCGATTTCACGGCTTGACCATTTCCGGAATGCTTCGGGCAGTTTGCCAACGGCGGAATTGCGCTTGCGCATGCAGCGGACGATGCAGGAAGACGCCGCCGTGTTCCGCACGGGTGAGACGCTGAAGCAGGGTGTGAGCAGGATTGCAGAAATCTGGAAAGCCACTGATGACATAAGGGTCACCGACCGTTCACTGATCTGGAACAGCGACCTCATCGAAACGCTGGAATATGACAATCTTATCGTGCAGGCGGCGGTAACTGTCGAAGGCGCCCTGGCACGGCAGGAAAGCCGTGGGGCCCATGCGCGGGAGGATTTTCCCAAGCGCGATGACAAGGGCTGGATGAAGCATACGTTGAGTTGGATTGATGAGGCAAAACGCAAAGTGAAGCTCGGCTACCGCCCGGTGCATGATTTCACCATGTCGAAGGATATTGACTACATCAAGCCAAAGGCGCGGGTGTATTGATGATGGCTTATTACGAAGCGACCCCCACCCCTAACCCCTCCCCACAAGGGGGAGGGGAATAGATGGTTGAATTTGCACTTCCACAGAATTCCAAGGTCCAGCCGGGAAAGAGCTGGCCAAAGCCTGCTGGCGCGAAGCTACAGGAATTCCGGATTTACCGGTGGAATCCGGATGACGGGAAAAATCCGCAGGTGGACAGCTACCACGTGGACATGGACAGCTGCGGGCCCATGGTGCTGGATGCCATCATCAAAATCAAGAACGAGCAGGACCCGACGCTGACCTTCCGCCGCTCGTGCCGGGAAGGCATCTGCGGTTCTTGCGCCATGAACATTGACGGCACTAACACCCTGGCGTGCCTGAAGGCCTGCGACGAGGTGAAGGGGCCTATCAGGATTTATCCACTGCCGCACATGCCGGTGGTGAAAGACCTGGTGCCTGATCTTACGCGTTTTTACCAGCAGCACCGCTCCATCGAGCCGTGGCTCAAGACGACAACGCCAGAACCGGTGAAGGAATGGAAACAGTCGCACGGCGACCGGGCATTGCTCGATGGGCTTTATGAATGCATTCTCTGCGCCTGTTGCTCCACGTCGTGCCCTTCCTACTGGTGGAACGGCGACCGCTATCTTGGCCCTGCGGCGTTGCTGCAGGCCTATCGCTGGCTGATCGACTCGCGCGACGAGGCAAATAAGAACCGGCTCGACAACCTTGAAGATCCGTTCAAGCTTTACCGCTGCCACACCATCATGAATTGCGCCAAGGCCTGTCCCAAGGGGCTCAACCCCGCCAAGGCCATTGCCGAGATCAAGAAACTGATGGTGGAGCGGCAGGCATAGCCCTTATGCTTATTGTTAGAATTGTGCTGCGGTGCAATAAGAGATATAGCCAGCGTCGAAGTTCCAGCCCAGGAAAGCCAGCATGACCCCCACCTCCCTCGACAGTTTCAAATCGCGCAAAACCCTCAAGGTGGGGTCCAAGAACTACACCTATTACAGCCTCAAGGCGGCGGAAAAAAACGGCCTCACGGGCATTTCAAAACTTCCCTATTCGCTGAAGGTGCTGCTCGAGAATCTGCTGCGCCATGAGGATGGGCGCAGTGTCACCAAGGCCGACATCCAGGGCATTGCCGATTGGCTCAAGAACCGCGGCAAGGACGAGATGGAAATTGCTTTCCGTCCGGCGCGCGTGCTGATGCAGGATTTCACCGGGGTTCCCGCGGTTGTCGATCTGGCCGCGATGCGCGATGCGATGAAGGATTTGGGCAAGAACCCGACCAAGATCAATCCGCTGGCGCCGGTTGATCTCGTCATCGATCATTCGGTGATGGTGGATTATTTTGCATCGACGGGAGCGTTCAAGAAAAACGTCGAGATGGAGTATGGCCGGAATGGCGAGCGCTACACATTCCTGAAATGGGGGCAGGGTGCCTTTGACAATTTCCGTGTGGTGCCGCCGGGCACCGGCATCTGCCACCAGGTGAACCTGGAATATCTTGCCAAAACAGTTTGGACGCGCACCGACAAGGTGAGGGGCAAGAATGTGACCACGGCCTATCCGGATACGCTGGTAGGCACCGACAGCCATACCACGATGATCAATGGCCTGGCAGTTCTGGGTTGGGGGGTTGGCGGCATCGAGGCGGAAGCGGCCATGCTGGGCCAGCCCATTTCCATGCTCATTCCGGAAGTCATTGGCTTCAGGCTTGAGGGCCGGCTGCCGGAAGGCACGACGGCGACCGATCTGGTTCTGACGGTGACACAGATGCTGCGCAAAAAGGGCGTGGTCGGAAAGTTTGTAGAATTCTATGGTCCGGGGCTTGGCACTTTGGCGCTGGAAGACATGGCCACCATTGCCAACATGGCGCCGGAATATGGCGCCACCTGCGGCTTCTTTCCGGTGAACGCCGAAACCATTTCCTATCTCAAGGGCACGGCGCGGCCCGCCGCACAGGTGGCGCTGGTTGAAAAATATGCCAAGGCGCAGGACATGTTCTGGACGCCAATTTCCATTGATCCGGATTTCACCGATTCGCTTTCACTTGACCTCGCAACTGTGGTGCCTTCGATGGCCGGCCCCAAGCGGCCGCAGGACAAGGTGACACTCACAGAATCAGCTTCCGGCTTTGCCAAGGTCATGGCGGACGAATTCAAGAAGCTGGAACAACTCGGCCAGCGTTACAAGGTTGAGAATGCGAACTTCGATGTAGGCCATGGCGACGTGGTGATTGCGGCGATCACGTCGTGCACCAACACCTCCAACCCTTCAGTGATGATCGGGGCGGGATTGCTGGCGCGCAATGCGCAGAAGAAGGGCCTGACGGTTAAGCCATGGGTCAAGACCTCACTGGCGCCGGGAAGCCAGGTGGTGACGGAATACCTGAAGTCATCTGGCTTGCAGAAGGACCTGGACAAGCTTGGCTTTGACCTCGTGGGTTATGGCTGCACAACCTGTATAGGCAATTCAGGCCCGCTGCCTGAAAACATTTCCGAGTCGATCCGGAAAAACGATCTGGTGGCGGCAGCGGTGCTTTCGGGCAACCGCAATTTCGAAGGCCGGGTAAACCCGGATGTACGCGCCAATTACCTGGCCTCGCCGCCGCTGGTTGTGGCCTATGCGCTGGCGGGCTCGCTCAATGTGAATCTCACCACCGATCCGCTCGGCCACGACAAGAAGGGTAATCCGGTTTATCTCAAGGACATCTGGCCGGACGCGAAGACCGTGGCGGACTTCGTGCGCAAGAACGTGACCCGCAAGGCCTTCGCCAAGCGCTACAAGGATGTGTTCAAGGGCGACGCGGCGTGGCGCAAGATCAAGGTCACCAAGGGCCTCACCTATGCCTGGGACGGCAAAAGCACCTATGTGGCGAGCCCGCCCTATTTTACCGGCATGAGCATGACCCCGGCCCCGGTGACGAATGTTTCGGGGGCACGCGTGCTGGGCCTGTTCCTCGACTCGATCACGACGGACCATATTTCCCCGGCGGGTGACATCAAGGCGACTTCGCCGGCGGGCCAGTATCTGAGCGCGCACGGGGTGGAGCGGGTTGATTTCAATTCCTACGGGGCGCGGCGCGGCCATCACGAGGTGATGATGCGCGGCACCTTCGCCAATATCCGCATCAAGAACCAGATGGTGCCCGGCGTTGAAGGCGGCGTTACGATCCACTACCCCTCGCTCGCGCAGATGCCGATTTACGATGCGGCGATGAAATACCAATCCACCGGCACGCCGCTGGTGATTTTCGCCGGCAAGGAATATGGCACGGGCTCATCGCGCGACTGGGCGGCGAAGGGCACCAAGCTCCTTGGCGTGCGCGCCGTGATCGCGCAGAGCTTCGAGCGCATTCACCGCTCCAACCTCATCGGCATGGGGGTTGTTCCCCTGCAATTCCAGGAGGGCGAAAGCTGGCAGGTTTTCGATCTGCGTGGTGACGAGACCGTCACCATCAGCGGGCTGTCGGAAGGCCTGAAGCCGCGCTCGCAGCTTTCCCTTGAGATCCAGCGGGCCGATGGCTCCGCCCTTGTGGTTTCGGTCCAATGCCGGATTGATACGCTGGATGAGCTCGACTACTTCATGAACGGCGGCATCATGCCTTACGTGTTGCGTAATCTGGCCAACGCGGCTTGAGCTGTCTGGAACAAGCGGCCTGCCCGCCCGTTGAGGTTGGCGGTGCCAACAAGGAGTATGCTGATGACCTATGTTGATGGATTTGTTCTTCCCGTACCCAAGAAAAACCTCGCGGCCTACCGCAAGATGGCGACCAAGGCCGGAAAGACGTGGATGAAAAATGGCGCGCTTTCCTATGTGGAAGCTGTTGCAGATGATGTGAAGCCCGGAAAAACAACTTCTTTTCCGCAGAGCGTGAAACTCAAGGACGGGGAAACCGTGATTTTCGCATGGATTACATACAAGTCCCGCAAGCACCGGGACCAAGTGAATGCCAAGGTCATGAAGGACCCCTACATGGCCAATTTTGACCCAAAGTCGATGCCCTTTGACGGCAAGCGCATGTTCTGGGGCGGCTTTAAGAAATTGGTAGCCATGTAGGCCGGGTTTCCACCCAGAAGGCCAACAAACATGTGATCGGCCCTCACTGGCTCGTGAGTGGCTGAAAGGGGCATTAGTTGCTATATCCTGCGCATGACCTGCTCGCTTACCCGCCGGAACGTCCTCGCTTATGGAGCTGCCGCTGTGCTTGCCAGACCTGCGTTTGCAGCGGTTAAGCGCCCGGTCATCGTGGAGCTTTTCACCAGCCAGGGCTGCTCGTCCTGCCCGGCGGCGGATGCCTATTTGAAAGAGCTGAAGGAACAGCCTGACGTTTTGGCGCTGTCCTACCATGTGGATTACTGGGACTACCTGGGCTGGCGTGACACGCTGGGCGGGGCGGAATTTTCCGAGCGCCAATATGACTATGCGAACGCACGCGGCGACAAGAATGTCTACACGCCGCAAATGATCATCAATGGCGGGAAGCATTTGGTCGGAAGCCAGCGCGACCAAGTTTCCAGCGCCATTGCAACGGCGAGAGCCGAAGATGCGGCGGACTGGGTGGACATGGCGATGTCGGACAATGCGACCGATGTGACGATCACCATTCCCACCGGCAATCCGGCGAAGGAAGCGACCTTGTGGCTCCTGGCGTTCAAGCATTCCGTTTCAGTTGAAATCAAGAAGGGCGAGAATTCCGGAAGCGTGATCGAGTACCATAATGTGGTTCGCAAAATGGTGCCCGCCGGCATGTGGCATGGCGAGGCGGCGAAGATCGTGCTGCCGAAAGGGAGCGTGGTTCCGCAGGGCTGCAAGGGCTGGGTGGCGCTGCTGCAGGACGGCAAAGTCGGCCGCGTCATCGGGGTTGCCGCGGGCGGGGCCCCCTCCAGCGTCTGACTATTTTGGAATCTTGTATTTCAGGTGGGTGATGTGGGGTGAATTCACCGCCCGGTCGCAGATGAGCTCAAGGGGCGCTGCGCCGAAATTCTCGAATAGCCTGCTGCCGCTGCCGAGCAGGACCGGAACGAGCTGGATGTAGACTTCATCGGCGAGCTTTTCCTTCAGCATTTGCTGCGCGACATTGGCGCCCATCACGATGATGACTTTTCCGGCCGCCGCCGCCTGGGCCTGCTTCACGGCCTCTCCAACGCCTTCGTTGACAAAGGTGAAGGCAGCACTTTCCATTTTGAGCGGGTCAAGGTTTTCGTGGGTGACGACAAAGCTTGGCACGGGGTAGGGCGTATCGCCCCAATGCTGGAGGCCAACGTCATAGGTCCGCCGGCCCAGGACAACTGCGCCCACCTTCAACAGGAGTTCGCGGGCCATTCCCAGATCAATGGCGTTTTCCGGGCCGCCATGGAACATCCATTTGTGGAGCCTGTCGCCGCCCACGCCCATGGCATGGTCCATGCTGACGTCCGGCCCGGCAATGAAGCCGTCCAGCGACATTGAAAAGGTTAATACGACTTTCCCCACGCTCACACCCCAAACTTTCCGGAAGCCTATCACACCTTGCAGGCGGGGTGGCAAGAGGGCGGCGCAAACAGGGGCAAAGCCACACATCACGGGATTTTCCGTTTTGATCACGAAAACGTTTTTAACCTTTCTGCAACTATGCGGAAAAACGATCCGTTCCTGCCAGTGTTGGTCAGTCAACAAAATTCAAACAGGAGATCCCCATGCTTAAATCATCGCTTATTGCCCTTGCCCTGACACTTGGCGCATCATCTGCCTTTGCCGGCATGATGGTGGGCGGGGCGGAAATGTTTCCCGCCAAGAACATCATCGAAAACGCCGTCAATTCCAAGGATCACACCACGCTTGTTGCCGCCGTAAAGGCTGCCGGCCTGGTTGACACCCTGCAGGGCGCTGGGCCTTTCACCGTGTTTGCCCCCACCAACGAAGCCTTCGCAGCATTGCGCGCGGGCACGGTTGACGGCCTGTTGAAGCCGGAAGCCAAAGACACATTGACCAAGGTTCTGACCTGCCATGTGGTTGGCGCCAAGGCCATGTCGGATGCGGTCATGAAGATGGTGAAGGATGACGGCGGCGCGCACAAGGTGAAAACCGTTGGCGGCTGCGAGCTCACGCTGAAGCTTGATGGCGACAAGGTGACCGTGACCGATGAAGGCGGCGGCGTTGCCAATGTCACGATTGCCGATGTCGAACAATCAAATGGCGTCATCCATGTGATCGACAAGGTTCTCTTGCCGAAAATGTAATGCGACGCGACGGGAGCCTATGTGGAACCGGGATGCCCTCCGCGCCCGGTTCCACCCCACCCCTCAAGGCAGCGGAGCAATCAACCAAAACAATAATCTTAACGGGAGATAGATATGCTCAAGACATCACTTATTGCACTCGCCTTCGCCGTTGGTTTTGCAAGTGTCTCAGTTCAAGCCGCAAATCCCAAAGTCGGTGGTGCTGCGATGTACCAATCCAAGAACATCGTTGAAAATGCCGTAAACTCCAAGGAACACACAACCCTGGTCGCGGCCGTCAAGGCGGCGGGCCTGGTGGACACACTTGCAAGTGCAGGCCCTTTCACGGTGTTTGCGCCGGTTAACAAGGGTTTTGCCGACCTGCCTGCTGGCACGGTTGAAGGCCTGCTGAAGCCGGAAGCCAAAGAGACGCTGACCAAGGTACTGACCTGCCACGTGGTTTCTGGCAAGGTCATGTCAAAGGCGGCGCGCGCCATGATCAAGGATGATGGCGGCATGCACAAGGTGAAAACCGTTGGCGGCTGCGAGATCACGCTTTCGATGGACGGGCCGGACCTCATCATTACTGACGAAAACGGCGGCATGTCGAAAGTGATCATTGCTAACGTGCAGCAATCAAATGGCGTGATCCATGTGATCGACAAGGTTCTTTTGCCGAAGATGTAAGTAACGGCGGCAGGAGTGGCAGGACCGGGCTTTGCCTCCGCCCGGCCCTGCTTTTATTTTCAGATTTCCTTGGGCTGAGGGACGACAAATTCCCATTTGCCCTTGCTGGCTTTCAGCATGATCTTGTCGGTTTTCGCGGTGCAGGTTTCGTTCGATTTGCCAATTGTCAGCGTGCCGCCATCCTTGCAGGCAAGGTTCAGGTGGTGGCTGGCAGCGAGCGTGTAGTGATGGGCTTTGCCGCCCGTTGGTGTGTAGACGAACTTTGCCTTGGTTGGCGCCATGTTGGTTACCGTCACGGCATTGGCGGCGGAAACCATCAGGCCTGCTGCCATTGCGGCAGCGACGAGATAACGGGTCATCATGATTGCGGTCTTTCTTCAATGAAGGTTGAGGGGAGGGCTTGCGCCCGGTTACATTGCGAACTTGCCGTCCTGGATGAAGATCTTGCTGACGGTGCCATCAACGGCGTGGGTGTTGCCATTGAGTGAAAGCTGGCAGCCATTCTTGCAGTCCACATCGGCACTGCCATTGGCTTTTAGCGCAAGGTCGATTTCCTTGGCGCCCTTCGGCATGACCTTCACCGTGTAGGCGACGTTATCCTTGGCAGTGATTGTCAGGGCGTTGGCGGAAGATGCGATTGCGGCAAGCGCAAGGGCGCTGGCCATAAAAACACGAATGTTCATGGTACTTCTCCTGATTAAGTTGTGATGTGCGGTGAAACAGAGGGCAGCGCCGCCCGTCCTGGTGTTTCATCCCACGTGCGCAAGGCTACGCTTGCGAATTTGGGAGAGCCAGTTAACTCGGGGTAATCTCGCGCGCAAAATGCCGCGAGAGGTGATCAAACTCTTGCCGCAATGCGGGGCAGGAGCCCACGCATTGCCGCAAAGTTGTCTTGAAGATTACAGCGAATCTCAGGCGGCTTTTTTGAGCAGCCCGCGGTTGATCAGGCATTCGGCGATCTGCACGGTGTTCAGGGCAGCACCTTTACGCAAGTTGTCGGAGACGACCCAGAGGTTGATGCCGTTCTCGATGGTTGAATCCTCGCGGATGCGGCTGATGAAGGTGGCGAAATCGCCGACGCATTCGACAGGGGTGACGTAGCCGCCGTCCTCGCGCTTGTCGACCACCATGCAGCCCGGCGCCTCGCGCAGGATCTCGCGCACTTCTTCGGCGGAAATCGGCTGTTCAAACTCGATGTTCACCGCTTCCGAGTGGCCCACGAAGACAGGCACGCGCACGCAGGTTGCGGTGAGCTTGATCTTGGGATCGAGAATCTTCTTGGTCTCGACCACCATCTTCCACTCTTCCTTGGTCTCGCCTGAGTCCATGAACACGTCGATATGGGGGATGACGTTGAAGGCGATCTGCTTGGTGAACTTCCTTGGCGTTGGCGAGTCCGTCACAAAGATGCCCTTGGTCTGGTTCCACAGTTCGTCGAGGCCTACCTTGCCGGCGCCGGAGACGGACTGATAGGTGGGCACCACCACACGCTAGATCTTGGCCACGTCATGCAGGGGCTTGAGGGCGACAACAAGCTGGGCCGTCGAGCAGTTCGGGTTGGCGATGATGTTGCGGCGCTTGTTGCGGGCCATGTATTCGACCAGCACATGGGCGTTCACTTCCGGAACGATGAGGGGCACTTCGGCGTCATAGCGCCAGCAGGAGGAGTTATCGATGACGATGGGGCCAAGGGCGCCGATCTTCGGCGACCATTCCTTGGAGACGGCTGAGCCCGCCGACATCAGCACGAAATCGACTTGCGAAAAATCGAACTGCTCCAGGTCCTTGCACTTCAGGGTCTTGTCGCCGAAGGAGACCTCAACGCCCATGGATTTGCGCGAGGCGATGGCGAAGCACTCATCGACCGGGAACTCGCGCTCGGCGAGGATATTCAGCATTTCGCGGCCCACATTGCCCGTGGCGCCGACGACTGCAACCTTGTAACCCATGGAAGTCTCCTTGACTTAGTCTCTGATCCGCCCGCTCTGGAGCCCGGAGGCTCCGCTTTCGGCATAGGGGGTTTCGGCCACCACCCCCGAGAGCGATGAGGCCGGGGATGAGGCTAAACGGTTTTTTTAGTCGGTTTTGTGAAGGTGGCGGAAAGGCAAGCCCGGCCTGCGATTGCGGGGGCAATCCGGTCTGAATGCATCGCTGAAACGGCGATCGTCATGATGGGCCTTTGTTTCCTGGTTCGGGCGGTTTCTAGCAGGTCCGGCTTTTCTGTCAACCACCGGCCAAATGGGGGCTTGGCAGGGCCCCGCGTCTTGGCTATTCAGCGGGGGCGACCACAGTCTTTCAAGCATGCGGAGAGGTGGCAGAGTGGTCGATCGCGTCGCACTCGAAATGCGAAGTACGCGCAAGCGTACCGGGGGTTCGAATCCCTCCCTCTCCGCCAGTCATTTACTCCTACTAGAAGGAATTTATTGTGAACGTGAGAAATGTGCAAAACACCCACTAACCGGGCCTCTTTTGCGATGCGCACAATCAGAACTGTCAAAGTGGACCAGAGAGAACTCGAGTTGCAGCGCTGAATTCGCGGAAATTCTCTGTTCGCCATTTCCGTGGTCAACACGTCCCCAACGCACAATCATGATCATGATCTGTTGTAAGCCATCCTGGGATAGGACAGAACTAATCGCTGAAGCCCAGAACTGCCCTTTGACTTTGCCAGTCGAGAGGGATGGCACCAATTGAGCGCAACTTGTTTACCGTCAATTCGACAGGCGCGGTTCCTTCTGCAACGGCAGTCAGGACACTTGGAGCCAAAAAGCTAAGGTCAATCAATCGACTGACAAATGAGGTCGTAATGCTCCCACGCTTGGCGATTTCTGAGGCAGATGCAATTTTGCCCGAAATGATTTCATGCCTCCAGGCACTCGTCACGCAGGCCGCGTCACTGATCCCATGCTTGCGGCACAAGTCACCCGCCGAAAGCCCCGCGTGGTGTTCCTTCAAAACTCCGATAATCTGTTCCTGGCTAAATCTGCTCTTCCTCATCGTCCGTCTCCTT
>JBBQNU010000035.1:0-22757 GCA_038330285.1 Hyphomicrobiales bacterium
AGAAGGACATGGGTGGCGCCGCCAATGTGCTTGGCCTCGCCCAGATGATCATGGATGCGAAGCTACCCGTGCGCCTGCGCGTGCTGATTCCGGCCGTTGAAAATTCCATTGCCGGCAATGCCTTTCGCCCCGGCGACATCCTGAAAAGCCGCAAGGGCCTGACCGTTGAGATTGGCAACACCGATGCGGAAGGAAGGCTGATCCTTGGTGATGCCCTGGCCCTGGCCGATGAGGAAGCACCCGATCTCCTGATCGACATGGCAACCCTAACGGGCTCGGCACGCGTGGCCCTGGGGCCAGACCTTCCACCCTTCTATACCAATGATGAAAAGCTCGCTGGTGACGTTGTCAGGCACGCTGAAGGGCAAAGGGATCCCCTATGGCGCATGCCGTTCTGGGATCCTTATTATGCCCTGTTTGAATCTCCCGTGGCCGACATGAACAACAGCGCTGACACAAGCTTCGCTGGCTCCATTACGGCGGCCCTCTTCCTCAAGCGCTTTGTGGAAAAAGCCAAATCGTACCTGCATCTCGACATCTATGGCTGGACCCCGACGGCCAAACCTGGCTATCCAAAGGGAGGTGAGGCGCAAGGCATCAGGGCCCTGTTTTCATTGATTTCCGAGCGTTACAAGAAATAGGCTTGCACCTTTTTGCTCAATGCGGGAGAATGAAACGCATCCGTAACGATTGCCGAATCGCAACATGTCAATTCCGCTGGGAACCGCGCAGGCCCTCAAACTTTGGCACGATGTGAGCCTTGCCCAGGTGCACGGCGCTGAGGCCGATCTTTCGACCAGGCAGGTGAGCATCCTGCTGACCATTTACATGGAAGCCCCGCCCCATACCATCCGCGATCTCGCCAGGAAACTTCACGTCTCAAAGCCTGTTGTGACCCGGGCCCTGGATTCCCTGGGCAAGCTTGATCTCGTGGCCCGCCGACGGGACACCGCCGACCGCCGCAATGTCCTGGTCCAGCGCACCGTAAAAGGTGCTCTGTATCTGGACCGGCTGGCCGACTTGATCGGCAAGAACTCGAAAAACCTGTGATGGCTGATCTCGATTCCAGGCTGCATGCCTTTCGCCCCGATCTTGCCGATGTAAAGTTGCAAGGCCGCGTCGACGCCAAAAGATTTGTTGATGGCGTTGTCATGGAAGTGGTCATACCCGTTGCAACCCTGCACCGGGAAGCCTCTGTGACTGCCATGCAAACTACCCAGGCCCTTCTCGGCGAAAGGCTTGTGGCATTCGAGATCGCCGGTGACTGGATTTGGGGCCAGCTCCAGCGTGACGGTTATGTGGGCTACATTGCCAAAGCCGCCGTCTCCACGGATTTGACCAACCCTACCCACCGGGTTTCCGTGCCCGCCACCTTTCTGTATCCGCTGCCCGATGTAAAATCGCAGCCACCCGTCAGCCTGCCCATGAATGCCCGGCTTGAGATTGTTGAAAGCGGCGAAAAATTTTCAAAGCTCGCAAACGGGAACCATGTTTTCACCAAACACATCCGGCCCCTGAACGAAACCGAAGCAGACTTTGTCGGCGTGGCGGAAAAATTTCTCAATGTGCCCTATTATTGGGGCGGAAAGACTTCGCAAGGACTGGATTGTTCCGGCCTCGTGCAAACCGCGCTGGAAGCCTGCGGGATTTTTTCGCCGCGCGATACCGACATGCAGGAAACGCAATTGGGCCAAAACCTGCTGATCAATGATCTCGATGGCCTGCGCCGCGGCGATCTGGTTTTCTGGAAAGGCCATGTGGGAATCATGGCCGACCAGAAAACCCTGCTCCACGCCAATGGCTACCACATGATGACGGTGAAGGAGCCCCTGTCTGAAGCGCTGGCCCGCATCGCCGACGTGTACGGGCAGGTCACCAGCATCAGGCGGTTCTAGTAGCCGCGCTTGACATCCACCAGGTTGATCAAGGGCAATCCCTTCTGATGCCGTTCGATCTGCGCCGCCACATAAGCGCAGATCACCTCTGGTTCAGAATCCGCCGCAATATGGGGCGTGATAGTCACGCGCGGATGGCTCCACAGCGGATCATCGGCGGGCAGGGGCTCCACCGCGAACACATCAAGCGTCGCCGCATAAAGCTCGCCTGCATCGAGGCATTTCAAAATATCCCCGGCCACTTGCTGGCGGCCGCGCCCCGCATTGATGATGATCGGCGCGCCAAACGGCCCCTTGCGTGACAGTTTCTGAATGGTGGCGCGGTTGATGATGCAATCTGTCTCCGCCGTCGCTGGAAGCAGCGAAATCAGAATATCGCTGCGCGCCAGAAATGCATCAAACTCGGAAGGCCCGGCAAAGCACTCAACTCCCGGAATGCTTTTCCTGCTGCGGCTCCAGCCGCCCACGCGAAAGCCGAGGTCGTGGAGGCGTAAGGCCGAATCCTGCCCCATGACGCCCAGCCCCATGACGCCCACCGAAAGCGCCGAAGCCGCATGGGTTGGAAAGCTGTCCCAAATTCTCTGCTTCTGGTTGGCATCAAGGCGTCGTTGCTGCCGGTGATGCAAAAGCACATGCAACACGATGTATTCGGTCATGCGCTTGGTGAGGTCATCATCATTCACCCGCACAATCGGTACATTGGCGGGAAGTGTTGGATCTTTCAGGATAGCATCAACCCCGGCGCCCAGCGAAAAAATCACCTTCAGGTTGGGCAGGCCTTTCAGAACATCGGCAGGCGGAAGCCAGGCTGCGGCATACTCAATATCCTCAACCCGCCCCAAACCGTCAGGCCAAATCCGCACCTCAAGCTTTGGTGCCACCTTATTCATCGCGGCCTTCCAGAGGGCGGTGGGCCATGTCGGGGTTACAAAAAGAAATGCCATTATTGTTTCACGCTGTTTCCCGGAACCACCCGGAGGTTGAGAGACGCCGCAATCAGCGCCTTGGTATAATCCGTCTGCGGGTCCTCGAAAATCTGGCTTGCAGGCCCGCGCTCAACGGCAACGCCGTTGCGCATGACAATGACATCATTTGCCAGCGCCCGCACCACCTTGAGATCATGGCTGATGAAGAGATAGCTGAGATTATGCTTGGTCTGCAGGGCCCGCAGCAGATCGACAATCTGCGCCTGCACCGACATGTCGAGCGCCGAAGTGGGTTCATCCAGCATGATGAACTTGGGATTGAGCGCCAGCGCCCGGGCAATGGCGATGCGCTGCCGCTGCCCGCCGGAAAATTCATGCGGATAGCGGTCCATTGTCGTGGGGTCGAGCCCCACTTCGGTGAGCGCCTGCGAAACATGCTCGCGGCGTTCCTCCGCCGTGCCCCGCCCGCCCTGCACGAGCAAACCTTCCTCGACGATTTGAAGAATGGAGAGCCGCGGTGACAGGGAGCCGAATGGATCCTGGAAAACAATCTGCATGTCCTTGCGCAAGGGCCGCATGTCATTGAAGCTGAATTTGTCAATGCGCTGTCCCTTGAATGAAATCTCGCCTTCCGAGGAAATCAGCCGCAGGATGGCAAGCCCAAGCGTGGTTTTCCCCGACCCCGATTCACCTACCACACCCAAGGTCTGCCCGGCCCGCACCAGCGTATCAAGCCCATCGACAGCCTTAATGTGGCCAACGGTGCTGCGGAAAAATCCGCGCTTGATCGGAAACCAGACCTTCAGGTTCTTTGTTTCAGCCACAACCGCAGCGCTCGTGTCCGATTTCGGCGGCTTGCCCTTGGGCTCCGCCGACAGCAGCATCTTGGTATATTCATGCTGGGGCTTGGCAAACACCGTCTTTGCATCACCAGCCTCAACCACCTTGCCTCGCTGCATCACGCAAATAGTATCTGCCATGTGGCGGACGATTCCGAGATCATGGGTAATCAGCAGCAGCGCCATGCCATATTCGGCCTGAAGTTCCTTCAGCAGCTTCAGGATTTGCGCCTGCACGGTCACGTCAAGCGCCGTGGTAGGTTCATCCGCAATCAGCAGGTCTGGATTATTGGCAAGCGCCATGGCAATCATCACACGCTGACGCTGCCCACCGGATAATTGATGCGGGTAATCCTGCAACCTTGTCTCGGGGTCACGGATGCCCACCTTCGTTAGCAAGCTGATGATCCGCTCCCGCGCCTTCGCGCCGCTCAGGCCCTGGTGCAATTCCAGGATTTCGCCGATCTGCTTTTTCACCGAATGCAGCGGATTGAGCGAGGTCATCGGCTCCTGGAAAATCATGGTGATGTCATTGCCGCGCACTTTGCGCAGGTCGCGTTCGTCCGCATCCAGCAATTCCTGGCCATTGAACTTGACCGAACCCGAAGGGTGCTCGGCCGCCGGATAGGGCAGGAGCTTGAGAATGGAAAGCGCGGAAACCGATTTGCCGGAACCTGACTCGCCCACAAGCGCCAGTGTCTCGCCCTTTTTCAGCGAGAATGAAACATGGTCAACCGCCAGTGTGGCCTTGCCGCCCTGGCGGAAGGCAACGGACAGGTCTTTGACCTCGAGCAAAACCTCGCTCATGCGAATGTCTTTCGCGGATCAAGCGCATCCCTGACGCCCTCGCCGATGAACACCAGTAGCGTCAGCATGATCGAAACCACGAAAAAGCCCGTAAACCCCAGCCATGGCGCCTGGAGGTTTGACTTGCCCTGCGCCAGCAACTCGCCCAGCGAAGGCGAGCCCGGCGGCAAACCAAACCCGAGAAAATCAAGGGCGGTCAGAGTGGTCACCGAACCGGAGAGAATGAAGGGCATGAAGGTAACCGTTGAAATCAGGGCGTTTGGCAGAAGATGCTTGAACATGATTCTTGTATTGCTGAGCCCCAAGGCCCGCGCCGCGCGCACATATTCGAGATTGCGGGCCCGCAGGAATTCCGCCCGCACCACGCCCACAAGCCCCGTCCACGAGAAGATAACGAGAATGAAAAGCAGGAGCCAGAAGGTAGGTGTAATGAATGCCGCCAGGATGATAAGCAGGTAAAGTGTTGGCATTGATGACCAGATATCGATGAAGCGCTGGAACAGCAGGTCGGTCCAGCCGCCAAAATAGCCCTGAACCGCCCCGGCCGCCACGCCGATAATCGATGAGAAAAATGTCAGGATCAGGCCAAAGGCCACGGAAATTCGGAAGCCGTAGATGAGCCGCGCCACCACATCACGTCCCTGGTCGTCGGTGCCCAGCCAGTTCAAGTTGCCGAAATTGCAATTGGGGTCTGTGGCCCCCAGCGGATATTTGGCGCAAGCCTCGTCGCGCGTCAGGTTGGAAGCGGGCGTCGAGGGTGCGGGCCGCGGCAGTTCATTGTTCACCGTGTTGTAGGAATAGCGGATGGGCGGCCAGATCATCCAGCCATTGGCGCTGATCTCCTCCTGGTTCACCGGATCGCGGTAGTCCGTGCGCGCCAGGAAGCCGCCGAATTTTGATTCCGGATAATTGACAAAGGTCGGGAACAGCAGCTCACCCTTGTAGGACACCAGCATGGGCCGGTCGTTGGCGATGATCGGCGCAAACACGCTCATCAGGAACAGCGCCCCGAAAATCCACAGGGACCAAAGCCCGCGGCGGTTGGCCTTGAACAATTCCCAGCGCCGCTGGTTCAATCCCTTGAGGGTAAAAAGCGCCATGGCCTAGACCTCACGCGATTCAAAATCGATGCGCGGATCGATCATCATGTAGGTGAGGTCGCTGATTAGAGCCACCAAAAGCCCAACAAGCGTGAAGATATAGAGATTGGCGAATACGATGGGATAATCCCGGTCAAGCGCTGCCTTATAGGTGAGATAGCCCAACCCATCGAGAGAGAACACCGTTTCAATCAGCAGGGAGCCGGCAAAGAACGCCCCCAAAAACGCGCCGGGAAAGCCGGAAATCACCAGCAGCATGGCATTGCGGAACACATGGCCATAAAGCACCTGGCGCTCCGTCAGGCCCTTGGCCCGCGCCGTTATCACATACTGCTTCCTGATTTCATCGAGGAAGGAATTTTTGGTCAGCAGCGTCATGGTGGCAAAGCCGCCGATGCCGAGCGCAAACAGCGGCAGCGCCATATGCCAGGCATAGTCCACGATCTTTTCAAACCAGCTCAATTGGTCAAAATTGTCAGACGTCAGGCCACGCAGCGGAAACCAGCTGTAATAGCTGCCGCCAGCAAACAGAACGATGAGCAGGATGGCCAGAATGAAGCTGGGAATGGCATAGCCCACAATGATCACCGCCGAGGTCCACACATCAAAATTTGTCCCCGCATGCACCGCCTTGCGAATGCCAAGCGGAATGGAAACGAGATAGGTGATCAGCGTCAGCCACAGGCCCAGCGAAATCGACACCGGCATTTTCTCAATCATAAGGTCGACCACATCCCGGTCCCTGAAATAGCTCTTGCCGAAATTGAAGGTCAGGTAGTCGCCGATCATCTTCAAAAAACGTTCATGCACCGGCTTGTCAAAGCCAAACTGCTTCTCCAGCGATTTGATGAATTCCGGATCCAGCCCCTGCGCCCCCTTGTATTTGATGCCGCTGTCGACGCCCAACTGCGACTGCTCATTGCCACCCGCCTCATTGCCGGAATTGCCGCTGATCCGCGCCGTAGCGTCCGTATCGGTCCCCTGCATTTTTGCAATGACCTGCTCGATCGGCCCGCCGGGAACAAATTGAATGACCGTAAAGGTCATCAGCATGATCCCGAGCAAGGTTGGGATCATCAGCAATATGCGTTTGAGGATATAGGCGCCCATGATGAGATTCAGTTTCCTTTGGCCACGTCATACCACCAGGTATCGACAATGCCACGGTCATATTTGGGCTTTATCGCGGGACGTCCGTAGCGGTCCCAATGGGCAATCCAGTGGCTGGCCTTGTGCCAGTTGGGCACCCAGAAATGTTCGGCGCGGAGAACCCGGTCAAGGGCCCGGCCGGCGATATCGAGCTCCTTGCGGCTGTTGGCGGCGATGGCCTGCTCGATCAGCGCGTCAATGGCGGGGCTTTTGACCCCGGAAATGTTGAAGCTCCCCGGCGCATCGGCCGAAGCCGTTCCAAAGAAAACCCGAAGCCCGGTGCCAGGCGTCACGTCGGAGGCAAAGCGGCTGGAGAGGATGTCATAGTTGAAGCTCTTGCGGCGTGATTGGTATTGCGCGTCATCGACAATGCGGATGCTGGCGTCGATGCCGAGCAGTTTCAGGTTCCTCACATAAGGCCCGAGAACACGTTCGAAGATGGGGCTCTCGATGAGAAATTCCGCCGAAAGGGTTTCGCCTTTTGCGTTTTTGCGTAAGTCATTTTCCTTGGCCCAGCCCGCCTGGTCAAGCAGGTCGGACGCCTGCCGCAGAAGCTTGCGGTCCTGGCCGGAACCGTCGCTGAGCGGCGGCAATTCGGGCGCTGCAAAAACTTCAGGCCGCAGCATGGCGCGCATCGGTTCGAGAATGGCAAGTTCTTCGGCGGGCGGTACGCCAACGGCTTTCAGCGGTGACGATTCAAAGAAGCTCGCGGTGCGCTCATAGAGGCCGTAGAAAAGATTCTTGTTGGTCCATTCAAAATCAAAGGCCAGGTTGAAGGCTTGGCGCACCCGGATGTCCTGGAATTTCTCGCGCCGCAGGTTGAAGAAATACCCTTGCGCACCCGATGGCGTTTCATCAGGCAGCGTGGTTTGCTTGACGCGGCCATCTTTCAGTGCCGGGAAATCATAGGCTGTGGCCCAATCGCGCGAAGTGTACTCTTCGCGAAGATCGAGAACGCCGGATTTGAGCGCTTCAAAGCCCGCCGTGCGCTCCCGGAAATAATCAAAGCGCACTTCGTCTAGGTTATATCGCCCCCGGTTGACCGGAAGATCCTTGGCCCAATAGTCGGTGCGCCGTTCGTAAGCGACATATTCTCCCGTGCGGTAGCTCTTGATCTTGTAAGGCCCGGAACCCAGCGGCGCCTCAAGGCTGGTCTGGGCAAAATCATGCTGGGCATAATAGGCCTTGGAGAAAATGGGCAGGGCCGCGATGCTCAGCGGCAAGTCGCGGATGCCGGCGCTCTTGAAGTGGTAACGCACCGTATGCGGCGCCACCACGTCGCAAGCCTCAACGTCCTTTATGGTGAGCCTGATGTTCTCATGGCCTAGGGTTGAGAGCAGGCGGAAACTATCGCAGACATCCTCGGCGGAAAGCCCCGTACCATCGGCGAATTTCGCTTCCGGCCGCAGCTCGAACACCAGGCTCTTGCGGTCTGAAGCGAGATCGGCGGTTTTCGCCACCAACCCGTAAACCGCATCAGGCTCATCCATGGCCCGCGCCATGAGCGTGTCGAACATCAGCGCCAGCCCCTGGGCCACGTCACCCTTGAGGATATAGCCGTTGAAGCTGTCGAACGTGTCATTGGCCACAATCCCGATCAGCGCCATGCGGCCGCCCTTGGGGGCATTGGGATTCACGTAGTCGAAACGGCTGAAGTTGGCCGGGTACTTGAGGTCGCCAAAAACCGAAAGTCCGTGCATCGGTTCGGCCTGGCTGGAAGCTGCAAGTAACTGTGCAACGCAAAGGGCGATGCCAAGCAAACGCAACCTCATCCGTTTGCCGCTTTCTTGGCTCTCTCCTCATCCCACCACCAGATGGTTGGGAAGCCAATGGAGTAGTCCGGCAATTTGCCCGGTTTTCCAAAACGGTCCCAGCGCGCCGTGCGTTCATAAGGAACATACCAATGAGGGATCACATAGTGGTTCCAGATCAGGGCCCGGTCCAGCGCCCTGCAGGCCGTGGTCAGTCCGGCCCGGTCCTTGGAAAAAATGACCGCATCAATAAGCTTGTCGATGGCTGGATCTTTGATGCCGACAAAGTTGCGGCTGCCCTTGGCATCGGCGGCTGCCGATCCCCAGAAATCGCGCTGCTCGTTGCCGGGCGACAGGGATTGTCCCCAGCTTCCAACG
Source organism: Hyphomicrobiales bacterium (assembly GCA_038330285.1). GTDB lineage: Bacteria > Pseudomonadota > Alphaproteobacteria > Rhizobiales > Aestuariivirgaceae > Aestuariivirga. Next base: position 8,846 of record JBBQNU010000035.1, read on the forward strand.
ATGATGTCATAGTCAAACGTCTGCGTCTGGCGTTCATACTGCGCCCCGTCAACCGTCTTGATCTTGACGCCGATGCCCAGCAGTTCCAGTTGCTGCTGGTAGGGCAGGGTGATGCGTTCAAAGGTCGGGGAATCCAACAGGAACTCGACGTCCAGTCTTTCGCCCGCAGCATTTTTCAAAACGGATTTGTTGCCATCCTGGGTCACAGTCCATCCCGCTTCTGCCAGAAGCCGGGAAGCCTCGCGCAGATTCTTGCGCCGCTCGGTGGAATTGTTGCTCACCGGGTTGCTATATTCCGTGGTGAACACTTCAGCCGGCAACTGGTCTTTCAATGGCTCGAGAAGCGCCAGTTCTTCCGGTGAAGGCAGGCCCTTCGCTTCCATTTCGGAATTGTTGAAGAAGCTCCGTGAACGCTTGTACTGGCCATAAAACAAATTGGTGTTCGACCACTCGAAGTCGAAGGCATAGTTCAGGGCCTTGCGGACCCGGACATCCTGGAATTTTACCCGCCGCAGGTTGAGGGCAAAGCTCTGCATGCCTTCCACCTGCTTGAGGGTAGTTTCCTCCTTTATGCAGCGCCCTTCCTTGAGGGCCGGAAAATCATAGCCAGTCGCCCAATCCTTTGAACTGTTTTCAAGCCGGTAGTCATACTGGTCGCCTTTGAAGGCCTCAAGCACCACATTGGAATCACGGAAATAGATGTATTCAATCTCGTCAAAATTATCTTGCCCGACATTCACCGGCAGGTCCTTGGCCCAGTAGTCCTCAACCCGTCTGAGCACAATCGAAGCACCGGATTTTACCTCGGCCACCTTGTAAGGTCCCGAACCCAAGGGAACTTCCATGGTGCTTTCCTGGATGCTCCGCTGCTTGCCGCTGGCGTCCTTGCCCGTCCACCAATGCTTTGGAAGAACCGGGATTTGCCCCGTGATCAGCGGCAATTCGCGGTTGCCCTTTTCCGAGAAGGTGAATGTCACTTCATGGTCACCAGTCTTTTCGACAGCCGTGACGTTCTTGTAATACGAATTGTAGAAAGGGTGCGAATCCCGCAGTGCTAGCATGCTCCAGATTACGTCTTCCGGCGTCATGGGCTGCCCGTCGTGAAATCGCGCTTCTGGCCGCAGCCGGTAAACCACTGAAGACCAGTCCTCGGGAAACCAGACACTCTCCGCCACCAGCCCGTATTCCGTTGAGGGCTCGTCAAGCGACGAGGTGAGCAGCGTTTCGTTGGTTGTGCCCGGGCCGGGGTCTCCCTTGAAGGTGTAGGGGTTCAAACTGTCGAATGACCCGACGGCCGAAAGCCGCAACCTGCCGCCCTTCGGCGCCGCCGGGTTCACATAATCAAAATGTTTGAAATCCGGCCCATACTTGATGTCATCAAACAGGGTGAGCGCGTGGCGGAACTGCCGGTCCTGGGCCTGTGCAATGGAAAGTCCGGAAATTTTTGCAAGTGGCGCGAGGCCTGCCAATTTCAGGATGGTCCGGCGGCTAATGCCCATGGGTGCGCGTCTCCAGTCTTGATTCGATATTATAGATACGCATGGCTTGCCCCAAAAGAAAACACCGGCAAACCCTTGCCGGTGTTAATTTTTCGCAATAATTGCAGCAATTACGGGGCGGGAAATGGCTTCGGCGCATCCGAAAGCGACGCCAGATAGGCGATAATGTCGGCCCTGGCTTGGTCTTTCTTGACGCCCGCAAAGGCCATTTTCGTTTTGGGCGTGGCGGTCTTGGGATCCTTGATGAAGGCGTCGAGGTTCTCATAGGTCCATTTTTCCGCCGAACGGGCCTTCATCCCTTCCGAATAGGCAAAGCCTTCATGGGCGGCGATAGCACGATCGACCACATCCCACAGGCCAGGACCGGTCTTGTTAGGCCCGCCCTTGGTAAAGTCATGGCAGGCCGCACAGGCCTTGGCGCCAGCGGCCCCCTTTACGGCATCAGCCGATGCCAGCAGCGTGCCGAGTGAAACAGCCGGAGCCGTTGCAGCCTGGGCTTCGCCGGTGGCGCCCGCCTCTGCAACCTCGATCGCATAGCCCGGCTTTTCCGGTGTTTCGCTGTGATAAATCACGCTGGACAGCTCTTTCAGGCCAAATACCACCAGTGCAGTTGCCAGGACAGCGCCTGCGATTTTATTGAATTCAAAACTATCCATGGGGTTAGCCGGTCCTTTGAAACCACATATGCGGGCCGGAAACTAATTGTTTCTCCGCTGCCCTGCAATACGTATAAGGGCCCCAGAACAATTTGCCGCGCCCAGAATCAAGTCCATGATTGAATTCAATAATACCATAGTCGTCATCCCCGCCCGCATGGCTTCCGTGCGCCTGCCGGGAAAACCCCTGGCCGATATTCATGGGATTCCCATGATTGTCCATGTCTGGAAGCGTGCCGTTGAAGCCAATGTCGGCAAGGTTCTGGTGGCCGCCGCTGAGAATGAAATTGCCGATGTCATCCGCAGCCACGGCGGCGATGCCCTGGCCACCGACCCCGCCCTGCGCTCCGGTTCGGACCGGGTGGCCGCCGCCCTGAAACTGCGCGATCCCCAGGGAAATTTCGCCGCCGTGATCAATTTGCAGGGCGATTTGCCCACCATTGACCCCCTGGCCATCCAGCGCTGCTTGGCCGGTCTCACCAACGAAACGGTTGATATCGCCACCATCGCCACGCGTATTGAAAGCGATGCGGATGTCCAGAATCCGAACGTCGTTAAAACCATAGCCCCCCTTGGTGACGGCCGGGAGGTGGCTTACATCAGAGATTTCGTGCGCAGCGCTGGCCCCGAGCATGACGCGCCCTTCTGGCGTCACATCAACGTCTATGCCTACCGGCGCGAGGCGCTGGAGCGCTTTGCCAGCTTGCCGGTGAGCACCCGTGAGGCCCTGCGTAAGCTTGAACAGATGCGCGCCTTGGACAATGACATGCGAATGGCGGTTGTGCGGGTTGATTCAGTGCCTCTCGGTGTCAGCGCTCCCGCTGATCTTGAAGCGGCCCGTGCAATCTTGAGGAAAAAATCATGAAAACGAAAATCGCCTACCAGGGCGAACCCGGCGCCAATTCCCATATCGCCTGCATCGAGGCCTATCCGGGTTATGAACCGCTCTCCTGCCGCACCTTTGAGGATGCCTTTCAGGCCGTGAAAGATGGCGAGGCCGGCCTTGCCATGATCCCCATTGATAATTCCGTGGCGGGCCGCGTCGCCGATATTCACCATCTCATGCCGGCGGCCAACCTCCATATCGTCGGCGAATATTTCCTGCGCGTCCATCACCAGCTTCTGGCCATGCCGGGCGTGGGCATCCCGGCAGTCAAATCCGTTCACAGCCATGTGCATGCCTTGGGCCAGTGCCGCAAGCTTATCCGCGAGCTCGGCTTGCAGGCGGTTGTCGCGGTTGATACGGCGGGCGCCGCCCGTGAATTGAGCGAGAGCAAGGACAAGAACCGCGCCGTAATCGCCTCCAAACTGGCGGCGGAAATTTACGGCCTCGACATCCTGCGTGAGGATATTGAGGACGAGGCCCATAATACCACGCGGTTTGTGGTGCTTTCGGCTGAAGCACAGGATGCGGCCCTGGGAACCGAGCCCATCATCACCAGCTTCATCTTCCGTGTACGGAATGTTCCCGCGGCCCTCTACAAGGCTATGGGCGGCTTTGCCACCAATGGCGTGAACATGACGAAACTGGAATCATACCAGATCGAGGGCCAGTTCTCCGCCACGCAATTCTATGCCGATATTGAAGGCCATCCGGATCAGCGCAGTGTGCGTCTTGCCCTGGAAGAACTGGCCTTTTTCACCTCCTACATGCGCGTGCTCGGCGTCTACAAGGCAAGTCCCTACCGCGAAGAATTCGCCCGCAGAATGGCCCCCTCTCAGGACGACTAGCGCGCTTCCCGGCAAGGTGGAATCACCTTGCCGAAAAGGAATCGCGCCAAACTAATCAAGGCAGGCGCGGATAAGGTGATGCGCGATGGCAAGCGGCAACGGTGCGTTCAATCCCTGCGGGTGGGTTCGGTCTAGCATGGACTGAACCTCGTCGCGCTCAAACCAGCGCGCCGTTTCAAGTTCCTTGGGATCAACGACGATGTCATCGCTGAGCGCCTCGCCCACAAGCCCGATCATCAGGCTGGAAGGAAAGGGCCAGGGCTGGTTCGCATGGAATTGAATCTCGCCAACCCGGATGCCGGATTCCTCGAAAACTTCCCGGCGCGCCGCCTCTTCAATGGTCTCGCCCGGCTCCATGAAACCGGCAAGGGTTGAATACATGCCGTCCGGCCAAGCGCTTTGTCGCCCCAGGAGCATGCGGCTTTCATGGCGCACCACAATGATGATCACCGGATCGGTGCGCGGAAAATGATCCGTGGCGCAAGCCGCGCAATGGCGGCGGTAACCCGCATCGCGCATCTCCGTCTTCACCCCGCAATTGGCGCAAAACCCGTGACGTTCGTGCCAATGCAGCAGGGAGCGGGCCTGGGCAAGAATGGCAAGCTCGCTCTGCGGCAGCGTTCCCGCCACCGCAAGGCTGCGCAGATCCATGAGGTTGTCGTCCTCCTGTGCCGGGCTGGCAAACCAGCCGGAGCCATCCGCATCCACGCCGAGAAGAACGCATTCAGGCGCGTTTGCTGACTCAAACGTCTGTAGTTTCCCGTCCCGGATAGATGTCTTGTCGCCGCTCATGTGGATATGCCGCGTCGTCGGCTGGTGCAGCAGGCTCGTGAGCCAGGCCTCATCAGATCTTTGGTTGGCGCAACGGTCGAGGGGATTTCCGAGGTAAGCGAGCACGGATGAATGGGGCACGATGAGTCCAGTTGTTGGGGAGCTGTAAGAGATAAATACAAGAAAAAAACAGATACTTAACTGAATATTTACCAAAAACGTTAACTTCTAGGGAAGGCAAGAATTCAAGCGCCTGAGATTCGTCTTTCGGGACACAAGGGGGAATCCAAGGTGACGTCAAAAGTGGAAGAGCGAATGAAACCGGGAATTCCGTGGAGTGTAAAGGGCATTGAGCCAGAAACCCGGGAAGCCGCAAAAGATGCGGCCCGCCGGTCCGGCATGACACTTGGCGAATGGCTCAACTCCAAAATTCTCGATTCCGCCGATGAGCATGAATCTGCGCCCGCCGCGCGTTATCACCGAGCCACGCCAACCCGTGCCGATACCTCAATCCGCCTTGAAGACATCGCCGAACAATTGTCCCGCATCGCCAGGCGCGAACAGAATACGGCCCCTGCGAGCTATGTCTCCGAGAACCGGATGGAGGACGAAGAGAACCTCGCCAAGATTCTGAACCGCATTGAAAGCAATGAGCGCCAGACGGTGGAAGCCTTCACCGCGGTGAACGAGCGTCTTGCTGTTTTAAGCCGCCAGGTGCTGCAGACGGCAAAGATGCCGACGATCAGCAAGCCTGAAGAACCGGCCGCCTTCAAATCCCTGGAAACCGCCGTCCGCAATATCGTTGAGCATATCGAGATCAGCGAGCGCCGCACCCGTGACAGCCTCAAATCCATGCAGGACCGCATGGCTGAAATGGCCCAGCGCGCGACCTCATCAACCAGCGAACAGGTCCTGCAATCGGCGCCCGCCTTCACCAGCCTTGAATCCCGCTTGAATGAACTTTCCACCCGGGTGGAGCGCAGCGAAAACAAATCCGACGCCAGCCTTTCCAATATCCTGCGCGAAGAACTGGCCCAGCTCGCCGACAGAATCGAAACCGTGCGGGAGTCCGCCGAAGTCCTGGCCTCGAAAGCCCAGACCGCCGCGGTGCAAACCTCGCAGGCCGAACTCCGTGAAATCGAACAACGCATCCTGAAGCTTTTGAAGGAGGCGCAAACCGCCTTCTCCGGCCAGGGCGGAAACAACAGCGCGGAAATGCAAAGGCTGCGCGCCGAGATAGGCCTGCTTAACCAGCGCATCGACAGCACCCGGACAGAAACCGCATCGGAGCGTGATGTCCATGCCCTGCGCGTGGCTCTTGAACAGCTTTCAACCCGCGTGGCCCAGGGTCCGGACATGCGGCCCTTGGCCGACATGGACAAGCGCCTCGTCGATATCACCCAGCGCCTGGAACAAAGCCAGCAATCGGCCCGCAACAATCCACAGCTCGCCGATCTTGAGCGCCGCATGGCCGAACTTGACCACCGCCTGAATGACGCGATGCAGGCGCAAGGTGATGGCCGGGCCAAGCTTGCCCTTGAGCAGAAGATTTCCGAAGTTGCTGACCGTGTTGGCCAGACCGAACACCAGCTCGGCCATCTCGAAACCATTGAGCGTGCCATCAACCAGTTGTTTGACAGCGTTGAACAGAGCCGCGATTGGGCCAAGGACGTGGCCGAAGATGCCGCAAACCGGATGGCTGACCGCCTGATGAATGCACCGGGCACCGCACCTCTCGCGTTGGGAGGTTCGCCGGAATTGCTGGCCCTCGAAGAAGGCCTGCGGGCCGTCCGCGAAAGTGCCATCGGCGCCGACAAGCGCAATCAGGAAACACTGCAAGCTGTCCATGATACCCTCGAGCAAATCGTCACCAAGCTCGCCGAACTGGAAACCGCCGCCGTGGGTCAACAGGTGGCCGCTGCTGCCCAGGGCAGTCACTTTGCGGTACCAGAGCGCGAGCCTGCGGCAGGCTGGCAGGATGAAGTCCATCAAGCCGAGCCGATCCCAGAGTCTCCGGGGCCAGAGCTCACACTGGAAAGCCCCGTCAGCCCGGTTGTCGAGGCGCAGACCCCATTGGATTCCAACCCGCTCACCGATTGGCTTTCACAATCGACACTGCCGGGCGGTGAACCGCCCCTGCCGGATGACGCGGACGCCGCATCCGATGATTTCATTACGGCCGCCCGCCGGGCCGCCCAGGCCTCGGCGCAAAAGAGCATTCTTGCCAGCCTCGCGCCAAGCGCCAAGTCGGCGCGCAAATACAATTTGCCCTTCCTGAAATCGGCTGCAAAGCCTGCCCGCGCCATTCCCACCGGTGAGAAATTGCCGCCGGAAATCAAGCCGGCCACAAGCAAGAACAGCAACAAGCGCCGCACCCTCGTGCTGGCGGGCCTTGTGCTCCTGGCCGCCGTCACGGCCTTCACCTTCAATATGCTCAATAAGCCGCAGAAATCCACCTCGACCACGCCACCAGCGCCGATTGAAAACACGGTCGAGCCCGGGGCCCCGGCAAAGCAGAGCAACGCCGTCACCCCCGCCGCTGAGCCGGAGAGTCAATTTCTGACGGAAAAGACCACCGATGCCTTGCCGCAGGAAAGCAGCGATGGCCCCAGCTCCATCGATGAAATTCTCACCGGTTCCCTGCCGAATCAAAAAACCGACGCAACTCTAGCCTCAATTGTTGCCGAACCCGGTACGACAGCAGGTGAACGTGAAATGCCTCCGCCCGAATTAGGGTCGCAAGCGCTCCGCAGCGCCGCCGAAAGGGGCGATGCGTCGGCGCAGTTTATTGTCGCCACGCGCTATCTCGATGGCGAAGGCGTCACCCAGGATGTCACCCGCGCCGCCCATTGGTATCAGAAGGCAGCCCTTGCCGGCCTGGCCCCTGCCCAATACCGCCTCGCCACGCTGTTTGAACGTGGCCGTGGCGTGCCCAAGGATACAGCAACGGCCCTCATCTGGTATGAGCGCGCCGCCGCCCAGGGCAATGTGAAGGCCATGCACAACGCCGCCGTCATTGCGGCGGGAACCGAAGCCGGAAAGCCCAATTATGATACGGCCTATAAATGGTTTCTGGCGGCAAGCCAGAATGGCCTGAAGGACAGCCAGTTCAATCTCGCCGTTCTCTATGAGCGGGCCTTGGGCACCAAGGCCAATGTCGATGAGGCCCTGTTCTGGTATTTGGTTGCCGCAAGCCAGAATGATGCGGATGCCAAGAAACGTGCCGAGGTGCTCTCGCAAAATCTCTCGCCGCTTGTCGTTGAAGCCGTCCGCGCCAAGGCCAGGGTCTGGACTCCGCAGCGGCCGCCTGAAAACGCCAATGTGGTGACGATCCAGGATGCTGCCTGGCAGAGTCCCGCATCCCTGACACAAATCACACCTGTCGAGCCTCTCGATGAAAGGCCGCAGGCCGTGAACCAGGATCCCATTGGCGAAGTCCAGCAACTATTGAACAAGCTGGGTTTTAACATTGGCGAGCCCGATGGCCGGATGGGTGCGCGCACCACCAACGCCATTCGCCTGTTCCAGCTTCAATATGGTTTGAAGGTGACCGGCGAAGTCACCGCCGATTTGATCAATCAGCTTCAGGCAAGAACAAGCTCAAGCCTGCTTTAGCTGACGCGCTTGCCGGGAAATCTGTAGATGGCCCGCTGGCTGAGCATCCACACATGGAAGTTCCGTTCCACATAGAGCGTCCTGAACGGCGGCGCTGATATGCTGAGCCCGCCGGTGAAGCTGCCGAAGGCCGGCATGATGAGGCGGCGGCTGTCGGCAATGAAACATTTGCAGTGAATGCGTTTCCCCCGCTGGCTCACCGCACTTCCGGGATGCAGGTGGCCGGAAATTTCAAAATCCTCTTCCCCCAGTTGCCTGGGTTCATGCCGGAGCGTGACACCGCCAAGCACGACATGATCGGCAACACGCCCGCCAATGTCGGTTGGCGGATGCGGATCATGATTGCCCGTGATCCAGATTGTCGCCGCATTTTCCGAAAGCGCCCGCAGCCGGGCCAGGTCCGCGCCGTCAATTCTTTCCCGCGCCCCGTCATCATGGAAACTGTCACCGAGAAAAATAATTTGCTCCGGCCGCGTCTGGGCAATGACCGCTTCCAGCTGCATCAGCGAGGCCCGCGTATCATAGGGCGGCAGATGTACTCCGCGCCGCGCCATGTTGGAGGCCTTTTCCAAATGCAGGTCCGCGATCAGCAGGGCTCTGAAATCCGGTACGAACAGCGCCCCCGAAAGATCGGGAATGAAATCGAGCCCGTTGAGGCTTATGCGATGCTCCTTAGACAAGCCCCATGGCCTCGTCGATGAGGGCACCGGAAGCTTCGGCGAGAAGGGCATCATGGGCCTCGCCGTAAATTGATTCGCGCGCGATCTCAAGCAGCACCGGAACCGCAAGCGGCGAGACCATATCAAGCGCCCGGTGCAGGATTTGCCCCTTGATGCGTTTCAGAAGTGCGCCCAGCCGGTGAATGTCGATAAGCCCGTCGGCGGCATCATCCCATGCGGCCCTGAGCAGAATGTGGTCCGGCTGGTGCGCACGCAGCACGTCATAGATCAAATCCGAATTGACCGTCACTTGCCGTCCGGTTTTTTCCTTCCCGGGCCAGCGCCGTTCAATCAGCCCGGCAATGATCGCTGCGTTGCGGAAGGTGCGCTTCATCAGGTTTGATTCCGCCAGCCACGCTTCAAGATCGTCGCCAAGCATGTCCTCGTCGAACAGTTTTTCCAGTGACAGCCGGCCCGAAGAAATCATCAGCGAGACATCGCGCACCGTCCAGATCGCCAGGGCATATTCCGAAGCCGAAAATCCTAAGGGTTGCGCGCCCAAACGCTCCAGCCGCCGTGTCAGCAGCATGCCAAGGGTTTGCTGGGCCAGGCGTCCGGCAAACGGGTAGCATACAAGGTAGTGCTTTTCTGCCCGGGGGAAAATTTCAACCAGCATTTGATGCGCCCGGGGGATGACCGATTTCTGGCGCTGCATGGCAAGCCAGTCCTGGACCTGAAATGGCAAAGTTTTCCACTTGGCCGGGCTGCTCAGAATTTCACGCACCCGCTCTGCCAGATAGGTCGAGAGCGGAAACTTTCCACCCTCATAGGAAGGAACCATGGGATCGCTGTCAAACGTCCGCGTGGCCAGGGCGCCGAATTCATCGAGGCCTTCGAAGCGCAAAACCTCCCCGGCAAAACGGAACGTATCGCCAACCGAAAGCTGGCTGAGGAACCATTCCTCCAGTTCCCCCAGGCTGCGCCCGCCGGTGACGACCCGCTTGCCGGCCCGGCGCTTAACGCTGGCAATCCGCACCTTCAGCATCGCCGCTTCGACAATGGTCCCCATGTTCAGGCGGTACTGCTGGGCAATCAGCGGATGGGTCAAACGCCACAATCCATCTTCACGGCGTTTCAGCTTGGCATATTTCTCGTAAGCCCGCAGCGCATAGCCGCCGGTTGCCACATAGTCCATTGCCGCATCGAAATCCGCCCGCGTGAGGTTGCGGTAAGTCCAGGCCCGCGTGACCTCGGCAAAAAATTCGTCCGCATCAAAAGGCCCGGCGCAGGCCCGCCCCAGAATATGTTGGGCCAGCACATCAAGTTTGAGAACCGCCGGGTATTCCGTGTCCTGGGCGTTCTCCTTGGCCGCCTGCAGGGCCGCCTCGCATTCCAGCACCTCAAACCGGTTGGAGGGCACCAGAAGCGCCTCGCTCGGGCTGTCAAGCCGATGATTGGAACGGCCAATGCGCTGCAGCAGGCGGCTGGAGCCCTTCGGCGCCCCCACGTGAATGACAAGGTCCACATCGCCCCAGTCAATGCCGAGATCAAGCGTCGAGGTGCAAACCACAGCCTTGAGCTTCCCCGCCGCCATGGCCGCTTCCACCTTGCGCCTTTGCCCCACGTCGAGGGAGCCATGGTGAAGCGCGATGGGAAGATTTGCTTCGTTAGCCTCCCACAGCCATTGAAAAGTCATTTCGGCCTGGCTGCGGGTGTTGACGAAAATCAGCGTCATCTTGGCCCGCTTGATTTCCTCATAGACCTCCTCAATCGCATAACGCGAGGAATGTCCGGACCACGGCACCCGCTCCGCCGATTTCAGAATGCGAATGAGGGGTGCAGCCCCAGCACTTCCCATGACAAGCGGAACAGGGCCGTTTCCCGTTGGCGCAAGCCAACACTGCAACGCCTCCTGATCAGCGACTGTTGCCGAAAGCCCAATGCGTCGCGCCTCAGGCGCAAAACTCTGCACCCGCGAAAGGGCAAGCGACAGCAGCACGCCGCGCTTGGATGTCACCAGCGAATGCAGTTCATCAAGAATGATGGATTTGAGGTGGCGCAGCATATGCGCCGCACCGGGGTCGGCAATCAGCAGCGAAACCTGTTCCGGTGTTGTGATCAGAATATCGGGCGGATTTTCACGCTGGCGCTTGCGCCGGGAATGCGGCGTGTCGCCGGTCCGCGTTTCAATGGTGATCGGCAGCGCCATCTCCCGCACCGGCGCTTCAAGATTGCGCGCGATATCCACCGCCAGCGCCTTGAGCGGCGAAATGTAAAGCGTGTGGATGCCGTGACGTTCGTGGGGCTGCGACAATTCCACCAGGCTTGGGAGGAATCCTGCCAGTGTCTTGCCGCCGCCCGTTGGCGAAATAAGCAAAGCGCTTTCGCCCTTCATCGCATGATCCAGAATCGCCAGCTGATGCGCCCGCGGACTCCAGCCGCGCGCCGCAAACCAGTCCTGAAATTTCTGAGGGAGCAAACTCATGGCCCCGAGCTTGACTCGGCGGGTGCTCTAAAGCAACACGGGGCTCATGAAATCCTCCATCTCCCTCATGCCGATCAGCCATCGCTCCGTGCTGACCATTGCCTTACCGATCATGCTCTCGAACGTGACGGAACCCTTGATCGGCGTGGTCAACACCGCCGTCATCGGGCAATTGCCGGAGGCTTATTATATCGGCGCCATTTCCATCGGCTCGCTGATCTTCTCTTTCCTGTTCTGGGGTTTTGGCTTTCTCCGCCTGTCCACTGGCGGCCTTTCAGCGCAGGCGGTGGGCGCTGGCGACAGCGCTGAAGTGACGGCGGTTCTTTGGCGCGCCCTGGCCATTGCCGTAGCCGTAGGCCTCTGCCTGATCGCGGCCAGTCCCTTCATCGAAAAAATGGCGTTTGACCTCATGGGCGGCTCGCCAGAAATGCAGGCCCAGGGCGAGATTTATTTCCGCTACCGCATTTTGTCGGCGCCCTTTGCCCTGACGAATTTCTGCATCCTCGGCTGGTTCATTGGCCAGGGCCGCGCCGCCATCGCTTTCGTCGTTCAAATCTTTCTCAACATCGTCAACATGGCGCTCGGCGCCTGGTTCGTGCTCTCGCTCGGCATGACGGCCGATGGCGTTGGCCTGTCCGCGCTGATCGCCGAAATCTCGGCAGTCCTCCTCGGCGCTGTTCTCATTTGGCGCTCCTTCCGAAAAATGAAAGCCAGGGCGACCTGGGCGCAGATCTGGAACCGTGAAAAAGTCATGCGCACCCTGACTGCCAATGGCGACATCATGATCCGCACCCTGTGCCTCGTATTCGCCTTCACCTGGTTTACGGCGCGCGGGGCTCGCGCTGGCGACGTGACCATTGCGGCCAACGCCGTGCTCCTGCATTTCTTCGAAGTGGCCGCCTATCTCATTGATGGCTTCGCCTATGCCTCGGAAGCCCTGGTGGGCCAATCCGTGGGCGCCAGGAACCGCGCGCGCTTTAAACAGGCCATAAGGCTCACAACCCTTTGGGCTCTCGTCGTAGGGGCCATCTGCAGCGCCATCATCTGGTTTGCCGGGCCCTGTTTCATCGATCTCATGACCGTCAACGCAGAGGTGCGTGAAACCGCCCGGCATTTCCTGTTCTGGGCCGCACTGACATCGCTGCTCGGCACCATATGTTTTCAGTTTGATGGTATTTTTACCGGTGCCATGGCGACGCGCGACATGCGCAACATGATGGTGCTGTCCCTCCTGATCTATCTGGCCGTCTGGTGGTTTCTCGAGCGTAATTTCGGCAATCACGGCCTTTGGGCGGCGCTCAGCGTTTTCTTTATCGCCCGTGGCGTGACTTATGCTATGCGGATGCCAGCACTTGCACGTGCGGCTTTTGCTTGAACGTAAATTCAAAATAAGGGGACAAGATGATTGCCAAGACATTAGATGAATTCAAAAACTTCGCCTTCAAGGGGAATGCCTTTGACCTGGCCATCGGTGTGATCATTGGCGCCGCTTTCGGCAAAATTGTCGGCTCCATGGTTGATGATTTGATTATGCCAATCGTTGGTTTGATCACTGGCGGTGTCGACTTTACGAACAAGTTTGTGCAGCTTTCGGGTGACGCTCCAAAAGATTTGACTTTGGCTGCCGCCAGGGAAGCTGGAGCGACATTCGCATATGGAAACTTTGTGACTGTGTTGATCCAGTTCCTGATCATTGCTTTCATTCTTTTCCAACTGGTGAAGGTTTCGAACCGGATGAAAAGAGCCGAAAAGCCGGCCCCGCCGCCGGCAGCGACGACCACCGAGGTTTTGCTCAAGGAAATACGCGACGCGCTGGTTACTGCCAAAAAGAAGTAAGCGTCTGAGGTATGACTGATATGGGCCCGGGTGCTGGACACCCGGGCCGCTTTTTTGCTCTAAGGACGCCCATGAAAAACCAGTCGCATCTCTTGAGCATCACCAAGCCCGCCCAGGCCGAACCCGACAGCGGCATCGTCAAGGCCGCAATGTATGGCTTTGGCAGGCCCGGCGTCATTCCGCTGTGGGCAGGGGAAGGAAACCTTCCAACCCCGGAAGCCTTCTGCAAGCCCGCCGCCGAAAGCCTCATCAAAGGCGAAACCTTTTACACTTGGCAGCGCGGCATCCCGGAATTGCGTGAGGCGCTCGTCCGCTACCACACCCGCCACTTTGGCCGCGACTTCAGCTTTGAAAATTTCTTCGTCACCGGCGGCGGCATGCAGGCGATCCAGACCGCCATCCAGATGATTGCCGGGGAAGATGATGAAGTGATCATTCCATCCCCCGCCTGGCCGAACTATGCCGGCCCCCTGCGCCTGCAGGGCTCGCGCCCTGTCGAGGTGCCGATGGAATTTCGCAACGGCAAATGGTCGCTCGATTTTGACCGCCTCTTTGCCGCCATTACGCCCCGCACCAAGGCGCTGTGCCTGAACTCGCCCTCCAATCCCCTGGGTTGGACCGCCTCGCGCGATGATCTCATTGCCATCCGCGATGTCTGCC
>JBBQNU010000036.1:0-22446 GCA_038330285.1 Hyphomicrobiales bacterium
CCTTGCCACCACATGGGCTTTGTAAAAATCGCCCAGAAGCTCGATTTCCAGCTCCGTGCCATCATTGGCGCAGTCTATCGGCACATAGCCCATGGCCATGCTCTTTTTGGCATGGTGGGCATAGCCGCCGGAACTGACATAGCCCACACATTTACCATGATGGAAAATGGGCTCGTCGCCCAGGCAATCCACATCCTTCGTATCGACGATCATGGTGACCAGGCGCTTTGCAGGCTTGTCCGCCTTGGTAGCGGCCTTGCCGATGAAATCCGCCTTCTTGTCAAAGGCGATAAAGCCATTGAGGCCCGCTTCAGCGGCGGTGAAATCCGGGCGGTAATCCAGGGTCCAGACACCCCAGTTCTTTTCCAGCCGCATCGACATCAATGCCCGGCCGCCATAGAGCTTGAGGCCGAGATCGGCGCCTGCCACCTCCAGCGCTTCAAACAGGCGCATATGGAACTGCGGGGCGCAGTAGATCTCGTAACCCAGCTCTCCGGAAAACGACACGCGCGTCAGGATCACCGGCACATCAGCCACCACCATGCGGCGGACATCACGGAATTTCAGCGCTTCATTGGAAACATCATCACGCGTAAGCCGCGACAGCAAGGTGCGGGCCTTGGGGCCGGAAATGGCAAAGCCATGCAATTCGTCGGTGACATTGCGATAGGTGACACCCGTTTCCGGCATATGCATCTCAAACCAGCGCCGGTGCATATCCTGGGCCGCACCCGATCCAAACAGCATGAAAGTCTCGTCACCGAGCCTGGCCACCGTGAGATCGCCATAGAGCCTGCCCTTGGGCGTGAGCATCGGCGTCAGAGCGAGGCGACCAATCTTTGGCAGGGTATTGGCAAGCAGGCGATCAAGGAACGCCGCGGCCCCGCGACCCTTGAACTCATGCTTGGCGTAATTGGCAATCTCGATCATCCCCACATGTTCACGCAACGCCTTCACTTCGTCGGCTACATAACTGAAAGCATTGGACCTTCGAAAGGTCGGTGTTTCCTCCGCCTGGTCCTTTGAGCCCGCAAACCACAGGGCATGTTCGAGCCCAAAGGACACGCCCATCACGGCGCCACGTTCAATGAAACGGTCATAGAGCGCGGTGGTTTTTTGGCGGCGGCCCTCGGGCAGGGTTTCATTGGGATAGGTCAGCCGGAAGCGGCGCGAGTAATTCTCGCGCGATTTGATGGTGCTCCAGTCACGCGTGGCAAAGCTGCCAAAGCGCGCCACATCCATGCCCCACACATCGATGCCAGGTTCGCCATTGATGATCCATTCCGCCATGCAAAGGCCGACACCGCCGCCTTGGCAGAAGCCCGCCATGACGCCCACCGCCGTCCAGTAATTGCGCAGGCCCGGCACCGGGCCAATCAGCGGATTGCCATCGGGGCCAAACGTGAAGGGGCCATTCACCACCTTCTTGATGCCCGCATTAGCCAGCGCCGGCATGCGGTCAAAAATAATCTCAAGGCGTTCCGAAATGCGGCCCAAATCATCCGGCAAAAGTTCCGCCGCAAAATCCTGCGGCGTGCCATTCACCGCCCAGGCCTGGGGTTTCAGTTCATAGGTGCCGTAGAGCAGCCCATCATGCTCCTGCCGAGTGTAGGTGTTGCCTTCATAGTCTACCGTGACCGCCACTTCCTTGCCATGGTCGCGCACTTCCGGGATTGTTTCGGTGATGATGTAGTGATGCTCGAAGGGCTGCACCGGCAAATCAATGCCCGCAAGCCGCCCCACTTCGCGCGCCCAAAGCCCGCCGGCGTTCACCACAACTTCCGCATTGATCGTGCCCTGCGGCGTGACCACATTCCATGTGCCGTCCGGCTGCGGATTGGTTTCGATGACCGGACATTCGCGGTGCACTTTTGCGCCATAGTGGCGGGCCCCCTTGGCATAGGCGTGGGTAACACCGGAAGGATCCACATGGCCGTCCACCGGTTCGAACAAGGCGCCCACATATTTTCTGGGATCGATGAGCGGGTTTAGTTCACGCGCATGTTCCAGCGAAATGAAATCTGAATCCAAACCGAGATAGCGCGCCTTGGCGCGTTCCTGTTTCAGGTAGTCATAACGCTCCCTGGTCGACGCCAGATAGATGCCGCCGGGCCGGTGAATGCCGCAGGATTGGCCCGTAAGCTCTTCAAGCTCCTTGTAGAGATTGATGGTGTATCCCTGCAGCCGGGCGATATTGGAATCGGAATTGATTGTGTGGATGATGCCCGCCGCATGCCAGGAGGAGCCGGAGGTGAGCTCCTTGCGCTCCAGCAGCACCACATCCTTCCAGCCCATCTTGGCCAGATGATAAAGAATGGAGCAGCCCACAACCCCGCCGCCGATAACCACAACCTTCGCATGGGACTGCATTTCGCGAACTTTCAAATTCAAGGAATGTGTCAGGTGGGAAGTCAGGTGTCAAAGGAGAAAAAGTGCGCCGGCACTGATCCAGACTAATGCTGGTTCCCCCTCATCACGGTACAAAAAGCTGACAAATTGCGGGAGGCATGAAGAGTGAACGATTCGAGGAGCGCTCTCATAGCCAGGGACCGGCATGGTCACTTGGCGGTGGCAAGGCATGGCTTGATTGAGAAACGGCTTGCGGAACTAGGCATTGAGATCCCAATACCGGCCATCTCGGCGGCAAATTATTCGCCTTGGATCAAAACTGGCAATCTAGTTGTGATCTCGGGTCAAGGTGCGGTGAGGAACATGCGCATAGAGTATCGCGGTACGGTTGGCGGCAGCATTTCCATGGAGGACGCCATTGCCGCTGCGCGATTGACGGCAATCAATCTGATTGGTCATTTGCGTGACGCCTGTGACGGTGATCTCGACCGGGTCAAACGCATTGTCAGACTCATGGGATTCGTGAATTGCGTGCCCACCTTTGAGGCGCACCCGAAAGTTCTTGATGGCGCATCGAATCTGCTGATTCAGGTTTTTGGCGACAGGGGCCGCCACGCGCGTTTTGTAGCTGGGGTAACGTCGCTGCCGTTCGGCATGTCGGTGACAATCGAGGCCACGGCGGAAATCGAATAGCTCATCAACCTTGGTCAGCCGGTCACGGCGCGCTCTTAAGCCTTTCGCTGCTTGGCAGGAAAATTGTGAGAAGGCCGATAGCCGGCAGCACCGAACAGAGCTGGAAGACAAAGGTGATGCTGGTGTGGTCAGCCAGATAGCCAAGCGGCACGGCGGCAAGGCCCGCGATGCCAAAGGCCATGCCGAAGAACAGCCCGGAAATCATGCCGACGCGCCCCGGCAAAAGCTCCTGCGCATAAACCACCATGGCGGAAAAGGCCGAGGCGAGAATGAGGCCGATGGGAACCGTGAGCGCCACAGTCCAGAACAGGTTGGCAAAGGGCAGCGCCAGCGTGAAGGGCAGGGCGCCGAGAATGGAAAACCAGATTACCGCCTTGCGTCCGATACGGTCGCCAATCGGCCCGCCAGCAAAGGTGCCAACGGCGAAGGCTCCCAGATAGACGAACAGGTAAATCTGTGCATCCTTCACCGGAACCTGGAAATGGTCGATGAGATAGAACGTGTAGAAACTGCTGAAGGCTGAAGTGTAGACGAATTTCGAAAACATCAGCGCCAGAAGAATGAGAAGTGAGAGCGTCACCGTGCGCGAACTGAGATTGTGGCTGAAGGCGGGTGCGGGGCGGGCCGTGTTCTTCGGGCGGAGATGATGGCTGTACCAGCGCCCGACATTGCTGAGGATGCCGATGGCGGCCAGGGCAATGGCCCCGAACCACAGAACACTGGCTTGCCCATGCGGCAGGATGATCCAGGCGGCAAGCAACGGGCCAATGGAAGAGCCGATATTGCCGCCGACTTGGAACAGGCTTTGCGCCATGCCGTAGCGCCCGCCCGAGGCAATCCGCGCAACGCGCGAGGCCTCGGGATGGAAAATCGCCGAACCAATGCCAATGGCCCCGGCAGCCACAAGGATAAGCGGATAGGAGGTGGCCATGCCCAGCAGCACTATCCCCAAAAGCGTAAAGGCAGGCGCGATGGGAAGGGAATAGGGCAGTGGGCGGCGGTCCGTGTAGTGGCCGATCAGCGGTTGCAGGATGGAGGCGGTAACCTGGAAGACCAGGGTGATCATGCCGATCTGGCCAAAGGTCAGCGCATAGGAATCGCGCAGCATCGGATACATGGCCAGAAGCAGGGCCTGCAAGGTATCATTCATCAGGTGGCATGCGGTCACGGCGACAAGCACAGTAAAAACAGTACTGCTGGCAATGCGGTTGTCGGCTGTGGCCACGCTGAAATCCTTGAATGTCCGGCCCCCTTAGCAAGCTCAGCCGGCCGCTGCCACCCGGCCCGGCGCAAGGCTGATATGAGCGAAACACGTTGTTGGTTAACTGGACACCGGTCGTTCGGCATGTAATTTTTCCACCATGCGCGTTGATCATCTTGTCTGGTATTGCGCCGATCTGGCGGAAGGCGAACGCTACTTCGCCGAACGAATGGATCGCGGTTCGGTCTATGGCGGGGTTCACCCCGGCGAAGGAACGGCTAACAGGCTCCTGTCACTGTCCGATGCAACCTATCTGGAAATTCTTGGCCGTGATCCGGCACAGCCCGAAACAAGCCTTGCCCCGGAAGTCCGGGCCCTTCTAGGGCATGGGCTTTACCATTGGGCCATCGGTGGCGTCGACCTTCACGAACTGCGCCAGAGGGCAAGTGCTGCGGGCCTCACCGGCAGTGAGCTCGTGTCCGGCGGCCGGACCCTGCCGGATGGCAGGTGGCTTGGCTGGAAATGTTTTGGACTCCACAATCATCGTTTTGGCGCCCTCGTGCCTTTCTTCATTGACTGGATGGACAGCGAACACCCGGCAAAGGCCGCCCCGCGCGGCGGCAGCCTTGCGGGAATTGAAGTGTTCTCGCCTCAGGCGGAAATACTCCACGACCTCTATGGAATTCTTGGACTCAATGTCACGGTTACAAAAGCGGTGGCGCCAGGCGTTTCGATGACGCTGGAAAGCAGCAAGGGACGCCACGTTTTGCGCATGTTTGATCCGGTGCCGAAGGGATACGTGATTTAGAGGGAGAGAGTGCTTGGGAAGATTGGTTGGCAAACGCGTTATCATCACCGGAGGCTCTACCGGAATTGGCGCAGCCATCGCCAGGCGCTTTCTCGATGAAGGCGCCAAGGTCTGTGTCTGGTGCCGCAACACAAAAAACGCCGCTCTTATCAAGACTGAGCTTCCGGCACTTTCGGATGTTGTGGGCGTTGACGTGGCGGAGCCAGCGGAAGTTGATGTGGCTTTCCCGCGCTCAGTTGCGGCCCTTGGCGGCCTTGATATCATGATCTGCAATGCGGGCATTTCCATCAGGCGCGATTTTCTCGACATTGACCGCGCCGATTTCGACCGTGTCATGCGGGTCAACGTCCATGGCGTCTTTTACCCGAGCCAGCTCGCCGCCCGCCACATGATGAAGGCCGATGGCGGCGCCATCCTGATCACCGCCTCCACCGCTGGCGTCGTGGGCTATCGCCACTATGCGGATTACAACGCCAGCAAGGGCGCCGTTCTGGCCATGATGCGCACCATGGCCATCGAGCTTGCCCCCAAGATCCGGGTGAATGCAATCAACCCCGGATATACCTCAACGCCGATGCAGGATGCCGAATACACCCCCGAAATGCTGCGCCGGGTGAACGGCATCATTCCCATGGGCAGGCACGGCCGCCCGGAAGAAATCGCGGGCCTCTATGTTTACCTTGCTTCGGATGAAGCCGCCTATGCGACAGGCGGCATTTTCACCTTCGACGGGGCGGAAAGCGTGGGCTCGGCCGCAACCACTCTATGAAGCAGGTGCGGGCTCCTAAGTCTTGCTTCGGTTGCCTTTCGTCGTTTGCCGCCAGGTGGCTGGCGGCATACCATAAGCCCGCGAAAAGGCCCGGTTGAAGGTGGCTTCGGTGCCGTAGCCGGCTTCATGGGCGATGGCGGCGATGCGCTTGGTGGTGGTGGTGCTCAGCGCCTGGCTTGCCAGGCAGAGCCGCCAGTCGCGGACATAGCGCATGGGCGAGGTGTCGAGCATTGTTTCGAAACGCTCGTTGAGCGCGCTGCGGGAAAGGCCGGAAGCAGCCGAAAGATTTTGCACCGACCAGTCACGTGCGGGATCGTCGTGGATGAAAGCAAGGCATTTTCCCAGCGCGGGGTCCGCCAGCCCCGCCAGCCATCCGCCCGGCTGGCCGTTTGCCGCAATGATCTGATGCCGCAGGAGTTCGATGAAGGAAATTTCCGTAAGCCGCTCCAGCATGGAAAGCCCGCCGCTGCGCGGGCTGTCCACTTCATCAACGATTTGATCGATCGTCGCGCGAAGCCAGGCGGAATTGTTGGCCGTTCGACTGCTCACATGCAGGAGCGCTGGCAGAGCGTTCCGGAGCGGACGGAAATTCAGCACGTCACATTGCAAATAACCGCAAAGCAAACGGACCCATTGAGGCTCATTGCCATAATGCAGCACCGGGATTTCCCGCCACGGCTTGGGCGGCAAGTCCGCCGTGGGCAGGATAAGCCTGCCGCCGCTGCCCGCACCCAGCTGGTGGCCCGTTCCGAAGGGAAACGCCACCACGTCGCCGGCCTTCAGGATATAGGCCTGCCCCTCCATTTTCATCCAGCAGGTGCCCTCGACCAGGATATGAAACGGGATCACCGAAGATGGTTTGTCCGCCAGTTTCGAAAGTGAAGGCTTCGCATCCGTCTGCCAGGCGCCCGATGGCATGAAACAGAATTGCAGGGAGACGGATAGCCTGATGTTGCGCAGGACATCCGACAGCGCATCGTCATTCTCCAGTTTGCCCACTTTCGCAGGGGTTGGACTTTCGATCAATTCTTTCGGCAATCCGGCCATATACGCCCTCTGACACTGTCTCTAGATGGGGCCTCTCAACACAACCTTTTATTGGAGAATACTACTATGCAAAACGGAACTGACAAGCTGGTGGTCCTGGTCACCAAGGGCATCGAATCGGAACTGTCCTCTGTGGCCTTAACCATCGCCAACGGCGGCCTCACGGCCGGCCTCAAGGTCTCACTCTTCCTGACCAGCACCGCCATCGACCTGGTGCGCCGGGGCGGCCAGCGCCTGACCCAGGTAGCGCCACTGGAACCACTGGCCGGCTTGATCGAGGATTTCCAGAAGCGCGGCGGCGTCATCTGGGCCTGCACTCCCTGCGTCAAGTCGCGGGGCTACGAGCAGGCCGACCTGCTCGACGGCGTCATCATTACCGGCGCCAGCGTCCTCCACGCCCAGATCAAGGAAGGGGCCGCGTCGCTTTCCTTCTGACCTCCGATTAAGCTGACACGGCTTATAATTGCGGCTACATCTTCCCTGAGGATTCCAGGGAAGGGTCTGCTAGCATGGTTGTGTCAAACGATACGGGAGCGGTGGTGGAAAACAAGCAGGACGAAAAGCCGCCGGACCTGACACTGCGCGCCCTTCAACAGCGCATCCGCCAGCAGGAAATACTGTCGGAACTGGGCGTCATCGCGTTGCAGGGTCCTGCCTTTGAAAACTTGCTGTCCGAGACCGTGCGCCTCACGGCTGAGGGGCTGCGGGTCAAGTTCTGCAAGGTCCTGCGTTACCTTCCTGAAGAAAACCGCCTTCTGGTGCAGGCGGGGGTCGGCTGGGATCCCGGCATCGTGGGCGTGGCCAGCATCGGGGCGGACATGGAATCTCCGGCCGGATTTGCCCTGCGGACCGGCAAACCCGTCATTTCCAACCATCTTGAAAACGAGGAACGCTTCCGCACCCCCGAGCTGCTGGTGCAGCACGGCATCAAAAGGGCAATGAATGTCATCCTTCAGGGGGACGGCAAGCCATTTGGCGTTCTCGAGGTGGACAGCCAGTCGGAAGATCAATTTGTTGAACACGACCTCGCCTTCCTGCAAGGGGCGGCAAACGTCCTCGGCATGGCCATTGAGCGTGAGCGCAATGAGCGCCACTTGAAAGCGGCCCTCGAACGCCAACAGTTCCTCGTGAAGGAAATGAACCACCGGGTCAAAAACAGCCTGACCATTGTCACCAGCCTCCTGCAGATGCAGGCCCGCGACGCTGTTGGCAAGGAAACCATGGACCAGTTCGAGGAAGCCTCCCGGCGCGTCACCGCCATAGCGCGTGCCCATGAACGGCTGTACCGCAACAACTACATCGAAAGCATGGACCTTGGCACTTATGTCGAGGAGGTCTGCGAGGACATGGAGGCGTCGGTTGCACACTGCAAGATACATGTGAAGGTGGAGCACGGCATCAACGTAAAGGTGGACAACGCCATCTCGGTGGCACTCATAGTCGTCGAGTTGATTACCAACGCAGCCAAATACGGCTATCCCCAGGGAACCGGCGGCAAAATTTGGGTTGGCATTGCCCGCAGCGGCGATGGGAACATTTTGATTTCTGTCCGCGATGAGGGCTTGGGCCTCCCTGAGGATTTTGATCCCAACAAGTCGCGGGGCCTCGGAATGCGTATCGTCAAGGCTTTCGCCAACCAGCTCAGTACTAAACTTAAATTCACCCGCCTGTCGCCCGGTTCCGAATTCAGTTTGCTGTTTCCAATCGATATCGTTCAGCGCTGAACTCACACCGCATCGCGGATCAGCGGCGTGGTTGAGCAGTGGATGCCGCCGCCATTGAGCTGCATCTTGCCATAGGGAACCACCGTCCAACTCACCCCATGCTTGGCCAGCGCATCAAGTGTCTGGTTTGAAGCGCCCTCCGGCATGAGAAGCTCGCCCGGGGCCACGGCCAGCGAATTGATGATCCAACGGTCATCGGCCGGTGAAATTTCAACGGTTTGCACTTTCAGCTCCTTGAGCTTCTGCAGGAACGAGTAGGGCAGGCCAAAGGGATCGACGATGGCAAGGTCCTTGCCGATCATCTGGAATGACCCGTCGATGTGCAGGTCATAGCCAAAGAGATCGATGATGATGAGCTCAACCCCCTGGCGTTTGAGCACTTCGCCCACCTGTTCGGCACCCTCACGGTTCACCCGGATGCCGCAGCCGATCACCGCCGTGCGCTCATTGATCCAGGCAAAGCTGCCGCCTTCCATCAACGCGCTGCCCGATAGTGTGCGGAGAATGGGAATGCCGAGCCGCGCCAATGTGCGGGTGATGGCCAGTTCCTCGCCGCGGCGCACCCGCGTCCCCATGCGGCAGACAATGGCCCCGCCTTTCACCATGATCAGTGGATCGCGCGTGTAGCAGGATTTGATGCGGCCTGCCGCATCGCCATCCACATGATGCACTTCCACGCCCTTGGCCTTGAGAGCCGCCACAAGCGCGTCGTGCTGGGCCTGCATCTCGGCGACTTGCGGCATCGTATCGCTCTGGAAATACCAGCCGGCTTTCAGGTCGCCGAAGGAACCGATGCTTTCAATGCGCTTCTTGGGATCAATGACATCCATTTCCTTGCCCGGCCGGTGGACGAGGACCGAGCGCATCCGGCCCACGTCATTGTTGATGCCCCAGGCGCGGCCCCAATGGGCTTCAAGCTCGCCGGGATCTTCAAACGGCGGATCGCCGGGGGTGGCGAACATCTTTATTGTCTCATTGTAAACCCAGACCGGCGGTGGCGTATTGGCCATCATGTGCTCCCTGAAAAACGCGTCCAATCTCTAGATGATCATGAGCTTTGTAAACAGCAGCCAGCCGATGGTGGCAGCCATGCTCAAAAGCGTGATCGGAATGCCGGATCGGGCGAAATCCATGAAGCCCAGCTTGGCGCCCTGAAGGGCGGCGCGCTCAGCCACAATGATGTTGCACATGGAACCGGTGAGCAGAAGATTGCCCGCAAAGGTTGAGAGCATGGCAAGGCCGAAGAGCGCGCCGCTGTCGATGTTCGGCAGGAGCTTGCTGAACAGCACAACGAAGGGAACATTGCCGATCGTGTTGGAAGCCACCATCGTGACCGGAGCCATCAGGGAAATCCGATCCGGAAAGAGGCCGAGGTGTTCGAGCCAGACCAAGCCATCCTGCGCCAGCCCCGTGCGCGAAAAGGCATCAGTGATTCCAAACAGGCAGGTGAACAGCAGCAGCAAATGCCAGTCGACGGCACCAATCATGTCGCGCGATGACAGGCGCCGCGACAACAGCAACAGGCCGGCGATGGCAAGAGCCGAAACTTCGCGCGGCAGCGGCGTGAGAAACAGCACCACCAAACCCACCACCGCCAGAAGGGCCTTGCCGAATTGAAAGCGGTCAAGTGCGACCGGCGCAGCATCGTTGCCGAGAGTTGCAGGTTCAAGACGCCAGGTGAACACGATGACGACAAAGATGATGCCGAGGGCGAGCAAGGTGGGCGGCAGCGCGACCAGCGTATAGGACGAGAAATCGAGCTTGCCCGCTTGCCCGATCAGAATGTTCTGCGGATTGCCGATGAGGGTTGCCGCCGAGCCCGCATTGGCGGAAGCAGCAAGCGCCATCAGGTAAGGCCGCACATCAAGTTTCAATGCAAGTATTCCGCCACAGAGCAGCGGCGTCAGCGCAAAAACCACCACGTCATTGGTGAACACGGCGGAGAGCAATCCGGTGGCCACGATGACGGCGGCAAGAAGCGACTTCGGATTGTTCGCGGCCCCCGTGATCCGCTGCGCGATCCAGTCATAGAAGCCCGACTGCTCGAACTGGGCGGAGATGATCATCAGGGCAAACAGGATGGCGATGGTGGCGGAATCAACCGCCGATGCTGCTTGCGCCAGCGTCATCGTTTCCGTTCCGATGAGAACGATGATGCCTAGAAGCGCAATCCCGGTGCGGTCCAGCGCGAGCCCCGGCACACGTCCCAGAGCCATTCCGAGATAAACCAGGAAGAATACAATTACCGGGAGGGACATCAAATTCCGTCAATTCGAGAAGGGAGTGACCGCTTTTAAACAGCCGCCCCCACATCAGGCAACCGCTTCTTGCGCTTTATTGAACGCCCGTATAGAATCCGTTCAGCTTCTATACTTATCAACCATTGGGCGTGAGGCAGGCAAGCGAGGACAGCTTGCCAGTGCGCGCCTCTGCGCCAACAGGATTGCAAACAGGCCATGACCGATGAAAGCGCCGTGCGCACCGACTGGGGTGCATTATGGCGCTCAGGCGCATTGCCGCGCTTCTGCTTCATCAGCCTTGGCGTGACCTTCCATGCCGGCGCTGAAAACATGATTTCAACCATCATGCCCGCCATGGTGCGCGATATTGGCGGGGTGGAGCTCAATGGCTGGACCTTCGCCATCTATGAAATCGGTTCGATCATCGCCGGTGCCGCGACGGGACGGCTCACCACCTATTGGTCGGTGCGTGCCAACCTGATCGGGGCCGCTCTCATCTTCACCCTGGGCACCATCGAAACCGCCCTGTCACCCACCATGTATTGGGCTCTCATCGGCCGCCTGATCAGCGGCTTCGGCGGCGGCGCCCTTATCTCGCTCTCCTTTGTTGCGGTGCAGAGGTATTTTCCCTCGGCGATATGGCCGCAGCTCATGGCGGTTTTGTCCGTCGTCTGGGGCGTCAGCGCCTTCGGCGGCCCGCTCTATGGCGGCCTCGTGCAAACCCTGCTGTCATGGCGCTGGGCATTCCTGATCTTCGCCGCCGCTGCTGTCATCTTCGCCATCGCCTGCGTGCCCCTTCTGCGCAATGAGCCGGACCGCCCAAGCACCGGGCAGGGCCCGGGCAACTTTCCGGCCCTTGCGCTCATCTGTCTAGCACTGGGCATCACGGCGATTGCCACGGCTGGTGTCGAGACGCGCGCGTTGATTTCGCTGGTGCTGGTTCTTGCAGGGCTTGCCGGCATCGCAATTTTCTTTGTACTCGATGCGCGCAACAAATCCTCCCGCCTGTTTCCAACTGGACCGTTCAATCCCAGGACGGCCGTGGGCTCCGGCATGCTGATGGTGGCCGCACTCTCCGTATCGACCTGCTCGTTCGGTTACTACGGTCCGCTGCTGCTGGCCTCGCTCCATGATTTCTCGCCGGTGACAACCGGGCTCATCATTGCCAGCGAGTCCGTCTCGTGGTCGATCCTGTCAATTCTTGTTGCCACCGCCCCCAAGCACCGCGAAGTGCTCATCGTCCGCGCCGGTGCCCTGATGATTGCCGGCGGCGTTGCCGGATTTGCTTGGGTAGTGCCATCGGGATCCATGGCGGGGCTGCTCTTCTTCGCAACCCTTCAGGGCGGCGGCTTTGGCATCCTCTGGCCCTTTGCAAACCGCCGGGTCGTTGAAGCGGCCCTGCCGCATGAAAGAGACCTCGCCGCTTCTGCTTTCTCGACACTGCAAAGAATGGGCTACGCCGTGGGAAGCGCCACCGCCGGCATTATCGCCAATGCCAACGGCTTCTCCGGCGGCTTCACCAAGGCCGCCGCGACCACCGCCGCACCTCCGCTGTTTCTCTATTTCATTCCCATAGCACTGCTCGGCTGCCTCGCCGCTTTCCGCCTGACGAGAGCTGCTTCGGATGACCGGGGCCGCTAATCTTTGGCAAACGTAACGTGCCGCCAGTCACCCGCCAGCGCTTTCGTCCGCGCCATGGCGCGAAGAATTTTGCCATTCTCGTTTCGCGGTATTGTTTCGGCGAAGTACACCGAATGCGGCACCACTTCGCGCGCAAAATGTTTTGCAAGCCGCTTCAGCAGTTCGCTCGCCAGCTTATTTCGGCTGCCAGCAGATTGGACAACCGCGACCACAGACAATTGCAGAAAACCAGAAGGCCCGGGCTCGGTAAAGCAGGCCCCGTCGGTGATACCTGGCGTTGACTGGATTACACCGTCAACCGCAGCCGCATTTAGTTTGGTGCCGCCGATATTCAAAAGGTCATTGACGCGCCCCGTGATGAACAACCCCTTCCCGGAATCCAGGTAACCTGTGTCTCCGGGATAGAACCATCCTTTCCTGAAGAATGTGCGCGTGGCGTCGTCGTCTCCAATGTAACCTCTGACGAGCAAGGGGGTTTTGTACCTCACTTCCCCTACGTCTCCCGTTTTCATCGCATGCCCCGACTCGTCCACGACTTCGAGCTCAACGCCATCCATGGCCGGACCGACTCCGACCACTTCGCCCTCAGTCATCCTGTGTGTGATGGCATGATGGCAAACAATGCTGGCTTCCATGGCCCCATAGGCGTTTATGACTTCGTCAAAATGTTCCAGCGCCTGATCGAGAAAAGCCGGATAGACCGGGCTTCCGGCCAGCCAAACGCGCGGAATCTTGCCGTTGGCCTGGCCTGCGCGGCCTTCGATTATCTGGGCGGCGTGCATGGGGGAGGCCATCAGCATCGTCACGCCGGCCTTCTGCCAATGGGCCTTGTTGATTCCGAATACAACAGTGCCGCCCTTTGCAAAGACACGCAGGAGGACAAAATAAATTGCAGCATGGAGGACGTGAAACATCGAGGCAACAACCGGAATGGGAGAAGGATCAAGCAGGTATTTCGGATTTATGCGCTTGATTGCATTCTCGGCTGTTATCGGAAAAAATTTCGGCTCTCCCGTTGTGCCCGAGGACTGGCCGATCACCAGAGTGCGCTCCGGCTCAACCCGGCCCGCAATTGATGCGTGCGTGAGCTTGGAGTCTGGGGTGCGTCCGCTATGCCATGCCTCGTCCATGATGATAGTTTTATAATGGGTAGAAAGATTGTGGGGCCCGTCAAGCACGAGATGCGTGATGAACAGAAGCGGATTTTTCCGGGCTTCCCTTGAAGCAAACACCCATTTGCAGCCAATCAATGCGAATGCTAGCGTTGCAGTGAGCGATGGGAGGGCTTTACGGGCGTCCAATGCAACACAGGACCGCGCATCAATACCGTTCTCGCGAAAGGCGATTGCTGCGTGAAGAACACGCACTTGCAATTGGCCGTAAGTGAGACTCTTTCCAGTCGTCCTGAAGGCCACTCGCTCTAGGTAGCTTTCGGTCCCCGAAAAGACATTTAAGTAGAGGTTGTAGCTGGTGTCCAAAAACGCTTCAATTCACCATCCAGTTTGTTAAATCAGTCTGGAAAGCCTTCACAATAAAATTCGCCGGACTGCCACTCCCCATTCGGACATTCATCGTCTTCACTCAGCACGCCACTGGCGCCCAAGACGCCAGCGTTGAACATGTCGAAGAAGCGCAGGCGCGGGTCATCCTCGCGGTGGCGGCGGATCAGGCTCTTGTCTTCGCCGCCGAAATACACGTTGAAGCCGGCGGTGACTGAGCTAAATCCATCCTCGCCGAGGCGGCCTTCCAGTGTGAGGGAAGCGGGAAGCCCCGTGTCGCCCATGAACCACTCAAGTCCGGCACGGGCGGATTCAAATCCGGCTACCGTGCTGGCGCCGACCTGCAGGCGAAGATTGTCGGTGGCGTAGAAGGCCACATCGCCCACAGCATAGAATTCGCCGCCGATACCATTGCTGATATCCATGTAGCCGCCAATTGCCTCGATCGAGATATTGCCGAGGTACAGTTCAGCTTCCGGGCCGATGTACCAGATATTGGCCGGGCCAGCGTCGACGTAGCCGCCATAGGCGCCAAGGAGATAGGAGTTCGGATCGCGCGTGAAGGCATGCAAGGCACCGCCCACCGCCGTCTCGCCAAACACATCCAAAGCCGTCAAATCAGCCTGGATGCCGAACATGTCGCCAACCGGGAAGCTTAAGGCGGCACCGCCGCGGAAGACTTCATCGCTGCTGATGTCATCGAGGTCGGCAAAGCCGCCGCCGATTTCCACCTTGCCGTTGATATCTGAAACCGCCGGAAGAGCTGTCGCGGTCTCAATATCTGCAGCCATCGACACGCTGCAATACATCCCGGCAGCAATCGTGCCGCTCAAAAGCACAGCCGCTCTTTTCATCGATAGTGTCATGATATCACCCTGCAATTGCCGCTGAAGCGGTCTAATTTTGACGACTCCCATATTGATACAGGAAAATTCCTTTGGCAGCTATTCAAATGTGGCAAGGCTCCGCATTCCCGTCCAATTGCTGCTAAAATGTAACAGTGCGGTAAACCTTTATACGTTAAGCGTAATTTTGAAATTCCCCCGCGTGTTGAGGGATCACTTCACTTCTTCGAGCAGCCAGTCCTTGAAAATACTGACCTCGGCGGCGCGGCTCAGGCGGGGCGTCGCGGGTCCGTGAATGTAATAAGCTTTCTCGTGCAGCACTCCCGTTTCAAAAAGCCTGATGAGCCTGCCGCTTTTCAAATCATCGGCAAGGATGGCGGTGGGAGCCAAACCCACGCCCTGGCTTGCCAGCATGGCCGAATGCAAAAGGTTGAAGCCCTCGAACAGCGGCCCGGGCTGCGGATCGGAAAGCTTGACGCCCGCCGCCTTGAACCACCGCGACCACGGCCTGCGGTCAAGGTCATGGAGGAGGCAGCACTTCAAAAGATCTGCAGGCTTCTCGAAAGGCCCCATTTGGCTGAGATAGGCGGGATTGCACACCGGCACCGAAACGCCTTCGAGAAACTTGGTGGCATGCGCCGGCGCGTCATCCCAATTGCCATAGGAAATGGCCAGATCCACATCCTCGAAATCCACCGGCTGGTCATAGATCGCATGCATCAGCCGGACATTGATTTCCGGGTGCTGGCGCATGAAGGCGGGCAGGCGCGGTATGAGCCAGATTGTTGCGATGGAGGGGATGGCGGCGATGGTGAGCGAGGCCTTGCCGTCGCTCTTGGCAATGCGCTGGCAGGCCGCCCCGATAATCCCGAAAGCCTCTGCCATCGAGGCGGCCAATTCCACTCCTTCGGGTGTTGGCAGCGTCTGGCGGCCCTGCCGGTCAAAAAGCGCCACGCCAAACCACTCCTCAAGCTGGCGGATCTGATGGCTTACCGCCGATTGGGTGACATGCAGCTCATCCGCCGCCTTGGAAAAGCTGTTGCCGCGGGCCGCCGCTTCAAAGCACTTCAGGGCATTCAAGGGAGGAAGGCGCGCCACGGTGGCTCCATGAAAATATCTCATGCATTATGTGAGCGATCATCTTTTGACTCAAGGTCCACTTGCCGCCCAAAAGACCAACCAGAATTGGAGGACAACGATGACTTCTGCCCAACGCCCGAGCCTGGTGGATTACCGCGCCAATGGAAAACCGCCCAAGCCCACCTTTTCAGCCGATGAAATGCAGGGGCGGCAGGAGCGGATCCGTGGCTGGATGGCCAAAAGCAACGTCGATGCCTGCCTCTTCACCAGCTACCACAACATCTGCTACCTCGCCGACTTCCTCTATTGCTCCTTCGAGCGCAAATATGGCCTGGTGATCACCCAGAAGGCGGCAACCACCGTGAGTGCTGCCATCGACGGCGGCCAGCCCGTCAGGCGCACCTTCGGCGAAAACGTGACCTACACCGACTGGTCGAAGGAAAACTACTTCACCGCGGTTCAGGGCCTGATCAAGGGGGCCAAGCGCATCGGCCTGGAGTTCGATCATGTGAGCATCGATTTCCGCAAAAGCCTGCAGGATGCCTTTCCGGGGGTGGAATTTGTCGATGTGGCCGCCGCCGCGATGAAAATGCGCATGATCAAGTCCGACGAGGAGATCAAACACATTACCAAAATGACCCGCATTGCCGATATCGGCGGGGCAGCCTGCGTCGAGGCGATAGCCGTAGGCGTACCGGAACATGAGGTGGCGCTCCATTCCACCGCTGCCATGGTGCGCGAAATCGCCAGGGTCTGGCCCCACGCGGAACTGATGGACACTTGGACCTGGTTTCAATCGGGCATCAACACCGATGGGGCCCACAATCCGGTAACCAGCCGCAAAATTAGGCAGGGCGACATTCTCTCGCTCAACTGCTTTCCCATGGTGGCGGGCTACTCCGTGGCCCTCGAGCGCACCCTGTTTGCCGAAACCGCCAGCAAGGAACATCTCAAGATGTGGGAAATGAATTGCCACGTCCATGATGTGGGCAAGAAGCTGCTGGTGCCCGGCGCCAGGTGTTCGGACATCGCCCGCTCCCTCAATGACATCTACGCCCAGCATGACCTGCTGAAATACCGCACCTTTGGCTATGGCCATTCCTTCGGCGTGCTCTGCCACTATTATGGCCGGGAGGCAGGCCTTGAGCTGCGCGAGGACTGCGACACGGTGCTTGAGCCAGGCATGGTGGTGTCCATGGAACCCATGATCATGATCCCGGAGGGCCAGAAAGGGGCAGGCGGCTACCGCGAGCATGACATTCTGGTGATCACCGAAAAGGGCAACCGCAACATAACCGGCTTCCCCTATGGCCCGGAGCATTTGATCGTAAAATCGAAAAAGAAGAAGCGGCGTTAGCGCTCTGTGAATCCAACTTTATTTTCCTCTCCCAGAGGGAGAGGAAGGGGCCCAAGCGCAGCTTGGGAAGGTGAGGGGCTAAGGTGCCAGAAACCTGATACCGTACCCCTCATCCTCCCACCGCGTTCCGCGGCGGGCCCCGCCTTCTCCCTCTGGGAGAAGGAAAGTTGCTGGGACGAGGGACGAGACGGAAGCTGCGCTAATATCATCGCTTCCCTTTTTGTCCCGACCGCATAATATGCTCCCTAAAAATAAGGGTGAGGGCGAAGAAGTGATGAAGACTGCTGAAGCAGGCAATGAACCCATGGTCAGGTTTTCCCAGGTTCAAAAGAGCTATGACGGCGAAACCCTGGTTGTGAAGGATCTCAACCTCGACATTGCCAAGGGCGAATTTCTCACCATGCTGGGGCCTTCCGGCTCCGGCAAAACCACCACCCTGATGATGCTGGCGGGTTTCGAACCCGCCACCCATGGCGAAATCTATGTGAAGGGCAAGCCCATCAACAACACGCCGCCGCACAAGCGCGGCATCGGTATGGTCTTCCAGAACTACGCGCTCTTTCCCCACATGACAGTGGCCGAAAATCTGGCTTTCCCATTGCAAGTGCGCAACATGGGCAAGGCGGAGATTGAGGACCGCGTCAAAAACATTCTCAAACTCGTGGAGCTTCCGCAGATGGCCAGCCGCAGGCCCGGCCAATTGTCCGGCGGCCAGCAGCAGCGCATCGCGGTGGCCCGCGCCCTGGTGTTCGAGCCCGATCTCGTGCTGATGGATGAGCCGCTGGGGGCACTCGACAAGCAGCTCCGCGAACAGATGCAATATGAAATCAAGCACATCCATGAGCGCCTGGGCGTGACCATCGTCTACGTCACCCACGACCAGGCCGAAGCCCTGACCATGTCGAACCGCATTGCCGTGTTCAACGACGGAGTGGTCCAGCAGCTCTCAACCCCCGATGAACTCTATGAGCGCCCGCAGAATTCCTTCGTGGCCCAGTTCATTGGCGAGAACAACAAATTGAAGGGCGTGATCTCCGAGGTGGACCGTGATAACATCGCCACCGTGAAACTTGATTCCAGTGACGTGGTGAAAGCTCTTGCGGTCAATGTGGGCGCCAAGGGTGAGCGCACCCTGTTGTCGATCCGGCCCGAGCGCGTGGAAATCAATCCGCTGGCCAAGAATGTGGACGTGCTGCTGCGCGGCAGGATCGCCGAACTGATTTATCTCGGCGATCACATCCGCGCCCGGCTCGAAGTGGCCGGTCACGATAATTTCATTGTGAAAGTGCCCAACAAGGCGAGCAATGAAGCCATCTCCCATGGTAAAACCGTCAATGTGGGCTGGTCGGTGAAGGATTGCCGCGCTTTGGATTATATCGAATTGCACCACTAGCAGGAGGAGGTATCGCCCATGTCGCGCGCCAGGTTCTGGATCAAGCGTGTTGTGGCTGGAGCCCTCCTGATGCTTGCCGTGACCACGCCCTCGCCAACTCCCCGGGCTCAGGAGTTTGAAGTTGACCTCGCCCTGGTGCTTGCGGTGGATTGTTCCTTCAGCGTGGATTTCCGGGAATTTGCCCTGCAGATGCGGGGCCTCGGAGAGGCATTCAGGAAACCTGAAGTCAAGCGCGCCATTGCCCTTGGAAACCTGCAGCGCATTGCCGTGAGCGTCGTGCAATGGTCCGATGAATCCAACCAGGTGGTGGCCATGCCCTGGACCATTCTGGAAACTGAGGAGGATGGCGATCTCTTTGGCGAAACCCTGGCCGGCATGCCGCGCAAGCTGGCCGAAGGCGGCACCTCGATTTCAAGCGCGCTGCTCTATTCGGCGGCTCTTCTCACCAAAGCGCCGCGGGCCCAGCGCCTGGTGATTGATGTTTCCTCCGACGGCCGCAACAATGTAGGGGTTCCGGTGAACGCGGTGCGCGACCGGCTGGTGGCCCAAGGCATCACCATCAACGCCCTCACCATTCTCAATGAATGGCCAACCCTCGATGTCTACTTCCAGAACCAGGTGGTGGGCGGCGAGGGCCATTTCGTGATCCCTGCCAATGACTATCAGGCCTACGCCGACGCCATCTACCGCAAGCTGCTGCGCGAAATCACCGGCCCTGGAATTTCGTGAGTTAGAGCCTGATCAGCTTTAGTCGGATCGAGTTCTCACCAGCGTCATTCCGGCGTGCGCCGGAATGACGCTTGTTTTTTGGATTCAATGTAAACTGATCACGCTCTAGGTGAAAATGCTTCACGCTTGACCGCTTCCTGTGGGAGACATAAGCGGAGGGAAGCCCCACCATACGGAAACCCTCATGCAGTCTTTTACCCTTTCCCGCCTTCCTGAAATCATTTTTGGGGCAGGGCGCATTGCCGATCTCGCTGCCAGGGTCGAGGGCCTCGCCGGCCAAGGCGCAGCCGTGCTTGTCGTGGCTGATCCCATGCTCACCTCCTTGGGCATCACCGGGCGGGCGCTGGAAAGCCTGAAATCCGCCGGACTGGAAGCCCAGGTTTTTGACGCCTTGAAAGGCGAACCAAAAGCCGCCGACATAGACACCGCTGCCGGTATTGCCCGGGCAATGAAGGCCACGGCCATTGTTGGTCTGGGCGGCGGCTCCGCCCTTGATACGGCAAAGCTCGTGGCCGCCTGCGCCGCCTCCGGGCTTCCCGCCCAGAGCTACCAGTTGTGTGAAACGCCCTTGCCCAAGAACATCCTGCCCATCATTGCCGTGCCCACCACGGCGGGCACCGGCTCGGAAGTAACCCGTGTTGCGGTTTTCGCCAACGCAGCGAAGGCCAAGGTCTGGGGCTGGGGCGACGAACTGAAACCCCAGGTGGCCATCCTCGATCCGGAACTGACGGTTGGCGTGCCGCCGCACATCACCGCGGCAACCGGGCTTGATGCCCTGGTCCACGCCATTGAAGCGGCTACCAACAAACACCGCACCGATGGTAATGACCTCTATGCCCTGAAAGCCATTTCGCTGATCGCGGAAAACCTGGAGCGGGCCGTCAAGAATCCGGGTGACATCGAAGCGCGGGGCGCCCTTCTCCTGGGCTCCTGCTATGGTGGCATCGCAATTGATAATTGCGGCACGGCGCTGGCGCATAACATTTCCCATGCCATGGCCGATCTGGCGCCCATTCCCCATGGAAGGGCTACCGGCCTTGCCATGCTGGCCACCATGAAATGGGTGTCCCAAGGTGCGCCCGAAGCTTACGCCCGGGTGGCCAAGGCCATGGCGGCGGCCGATCCCATCGCGGCTTACGACCGCCTGGTGCGGGCCACGGCGATGAAAATTTCACTGGAAGGTGATGGCCTGGATCTGGGCAAGCCGGAGCTTCTGGCCGAACACATGGCCAGCCCCGCCAATGCCCCCATGCGGAAATCCAATCTGCGCTATCCCAGCGATGCGGAATTGGTGGAGTTGGCGCGCCTTGTTTACGATCTTCATTAACACTCCATCAAAGGTCGCGCCGCCATGGTGCGCGCCATGAGCGATGACCTCTTCAATGATGCCCGCTGGCTGGCGGGTGCAATTGCCCGCGGGCTTCAGGCGCGCGGCGGCAGCCATGTGGACGTGGTGTTGCAGCGCCTGGCCGCGCAGGACATGACGCGGGAGGATTTTGCCGAGCCACGCCCGCAGACCTTGCCGGTCACCCGTTACTTCGCCGGCACTATCGCTGAAACCATGATGCTTGAGTCCGAACTGGCAGCCGCCATTGCTTCGCTGGATGGCCATCTCAAATGGCTGCAGTCCAAATCCTACACCGACGAAATCCTCGGTGCCGGGTTCAGCGACAATTACGGCTGGTGTGAAATCATCGGGCCGCAGGGATTTTTCAAGGGCGATGATTTTATCCTCGGCCTTCTGATGCTCGGGCCGCACCGCCACTACAAGGATCACTACCATCCGGCCCCCGAACTTTATTGGCCGCTTACCGGGCCAACCGAATGGAAACAGGGGGCTGGGGTCTTTGAAACGAAACAAGCGGGTGCCGTGATTTACCACGCGCCCAATGTGCATCATGCAACCAAGACAGCGGACCCGCCGATGCTGGCCGTATGGTGCTGGACGAAGGATACCCATACCCCCGCCAAACTGGTTGAGGCATGAGCCTTATCAAATTTTGCGTGGTGTTCGCCATAGTGGCTTACGCCGCTGTAGCGCTCGGCATGTATGTGTTTCAGCGCAAGCTCCAGTACCATGCTGAGAACAAGGGTCTGACTCCGGAAAGCGTCGGCATCATCGGCGCAAGCATTGAAACCCTGACCACGGCGGACGGCGAGAAAATCATTCTCTGGCATGTCCCGGCCAAGGCGAGCATGCCCACCATTTTGTATCTCCATGGCAACGCCGGCGAAATCGGCGATCGGCCCTTGCGTTTCAATTACTATCAGTCCCGTGGCTTTGGCGTGGCCTATCTCTCCTATCGCGGCTTTGGCGGCAGCAGCGGTTCGCCCAGCGAGGCAGGGCTCATCGCCGATGCTGATGCGGCCTATGACTGGCTCATCGCCAAAGGTGTTGAACCCGGCAGGATTGCCCTGCTGGGCGAATCGCTCGGCAGCGGTGTTGCCGTGCAGCTTGCGGCAAAGCGCGAGGTGGGGGCCGTGGCCCTGGAAGCGCCCTATACCTCAACCGTTGAGGTGGCGGCCAAAATATATTGGTGGCTGCCGGTGCACGTGCTGATGAAGGACCAGTTCAAATCCATCGATTTCATCGCCGCGGTCGTTGCCCCGCTGCTCATCATTCATGGCGAAGAGGATAGTCTCATTCCGGTTGAATTCGGCAGACGCCTGTTTGCTGCCGCCAACCAGCCAAAGGAGCTGGAGATTGTTCCCGGCTTTGGCCATGACGTGCTATTCGAGGAAACCACCTGGGCCCGCGAAGCCGAGTTTTTTGCAAGAGTGATCAAGTAATCTACCCCAATCAATTTCTCATCATGCCCGCGCTCGACGCGGGCATCTTCATCGATGCAAGAAGATGACCGGATCAAGTCCGGACATGATGAGTCATTGAATCTTCTTCTTCATGTGAACCGTAACGCCGCCTGCGGGGAAGGGTTCGCGGTGGAATTCCTCAAAGCCGCGCCGGGCGTAGAACGCGATGTTCGAGGCGAAAGCTGCATTTGTATAGAGTTGCAATTCGTTGAGATGAAGGGAACGCGCTATCTTTTCGGCATGGTTCAGAAGCAAATCGC